>CALFWB010000010.1 GCA_937928795.1 uncultured Anaerolineales bacterium | reverse complement strand
TGCCCGTGCCCGCATCCAGTTGATATTGCCCAAGAGGGTATTGATTTCACCGTTGTGCCCCAGCATGCGCATCGGTTGCGCCAAGGGCCACTTGGGCATGGTGTTGGTGCTAAAGCGACGGTGGTAGAGGGCAAAGGGGGTGACGTAGTTGGGATTGCGCAGATCGTCGTAAAACTGAGCTAACACCACCGATCGCACCATGCCCTTGTAGACAATCGTGCGGGTGGAAAAAGAACAGATATAGAATTCTTGGCGCCAATCCGCTTTGGTTTGGGCGATCGCCCGCTCAATGCGCTTGCGGGTCAAGTAGAGCTGCCGCTCCAATTCATCACCACTGGCTTTGCTCGAAGCCACAAAAAGCTGCTCAATCTGCGGCTGGTTTTGTCTTGCCTGTACTCCCAAGACACTTGGATTGACGGGCACAGGTCGCCATCCCAACAGGCGCAGCTCATTATCACTGAGAACTTTTTCAACAATGGCTTTGGCCGCTGCTGTGGCCGCCCCCCGGGGCAAAAAGATCATCCCCACCCCAATCCGCTGCCGCGGAATGCCAAACTCCGGCAACAACTCCCAAGGAATCGCTGTCATGATGCCAGCCCCATCCCCAGAGTCGCGATCGGCACTACAGCCCCCGCGGTGTTCAAGGCAAGTCAATCCCTCCAAGGCTTGGGTCAAGATGCGGTGACTAGCCACGCCTTTACGATGGGCCACAAAGCCCACACCACAGGCATCCCGCTCAGCCACAAGCCAAGGCTGTCCAAGGTAACCAACTTGACGCACGGGGGAAGAAAAGGCGGATTGTTGCATGGGTCTAAAGACACTTAATCAACTGAGGGCTTAAAACGTTGTCTTGGCAACAGCAACCCGCTCCAGTGACTGAAAAACGCCGCGACTCTGATCTGGGAGCCAAGGCGACAGTATAGAGATTGGGAAGTGCTGACAGTGAATCAACGTATAGGGTCTCTCGCTATTATAGAGGGTTTCCCTCGCATCCAGAAACGCTAACCCCAGAGATTGTTAAGGTTTGCTCATTCTTGAGAGAGGGGAGGCGCCTAAGCACAATCTCAGCTTGGCAAGGCAGCATGAATCACTTGATACTCCTCTGGCCGTAGCACTGTGTCGTAAAGACCAACGCTTTCACCTTCATGACGGTTAATTCCCATGTAAGCTAGGCTAGGATCCTCGTAGCGCTTGAACTTGTACACGGCGTCGTTCATCAAGACACTATTGAAAACTCCTAGGCTGACGAGTAGCTCAAAATCTTGCTGGGTGATGCCGGTTACACGCTTAAACAACTCTGGTTCGAGTTGGGTAATCACATCGCGCAGTGTGCGCTCGCGGTAATCGGTGAGATAGAGAAAGATGGGGATGCGCGTGGCAAACTTGATGAGTTTTTTCTGAATTTCTTGGCGCTTGGTTTTGAATTCTCTTTCTTCTTCGGTGAGTTGCCGCTTCTCCTTGTGGGAGAGTTCGCGTTCGTTGGCTTCACGCTTGGCCTTTTTGACCGCCTCAGATTTGTTGATGATCGTCTCGATGTCTTGGTTCAGATTGCGGAAGCCTTCGATGTTCATCAGCGCCCGCATCGCCTGCTCATTGGCCATCAATCGCCGCAGGGTATCGTTATCCACATTGACCAGCAGGGCGCTCTCCCAGCGCCGCGCCAGCAGGGTGGCAGTGGTGCCGCTCATGGCCATCTCCAGCACACCGGCGGCATCAATTTGGCGCATCGAACTGCCATCGTAGGCCAGCACCGGCAAGAAAGAGATGAATTCTTCAACCTTCTTCTCCGGGTCGTCTTCGTTGATGTTGAGGCGGGTGCTGTAGTCGGCAATCTGGCGCAGGGCACGGTCAGGGGCAAAGTCAAAGACGTAGCACTCCGGCTTGAGAATCAGTTCTTCGTTGGGGGAGCGGCCGTCGGGGTTGGTGAGTGTCCACGGGCTTTGGACGCGAAAAGCAGCTTGGAAGTAGGTCTCTGGACTAGAGCAGTTACGCAGCATGAAAATTCCCGACCAAGGGCGCACGGTAACGCCGGTGGTCAGTTTGCCGCAGGTGAGGGTGATGGTCTTTGTTTCCAGGGGGTTGCCCATTGCCTCCAGTACAGGCGGCAGGGCTTTGGGGCCAATGCCGGCTGAAGCACCCGCAGCGACAATCACCTTGTAATTGTCGTGGTAGAAATTGTTTTGCCGCTGCTTGAGCAGGTTGCGCATGGCGTAGCAGGCGGCAACGCTGGGCAAGAACCACAAGGTGTGCGAAAGCACCGCAAGCAGACGCACATCCGAAAACGGCAGGGGCGGACGGCGATCGCGCCCCAGTTTTAGATTGTCAATCCTGGCAGGCAGATACGCGCCGCGAATTAAATCCAGCCACTTTTGCACCTCGTTCTCGTATTTGAATTTTGCCTTGTCCCCGACGCCCTCAGCGGAAAAGAACAGATTGAGGTCGAACTCGTTGAACTCGCCTTGCAGGGCTACCTGTCGAATGTCTTCGGGCAACTGGTAGGTCATTAGCACCATGCGCGGCAGGGCGGCGTAGGGGTTAGGCCCTTTTGTATCGTCCCATTCGGCTTTAGCGCGCTGCTCGTCGGAGTAGGTCCAGTTGTAGATCTGCTCCTCGATGAACTCACCGCTGGCAATGGCACGGAAGGGCGTGCCGGAGAGATATAGGTAGTGGTCTGAGGTGATGGGCAGGATGTCTTCGTCGAAGTAGTCCATGGCCTCGCCTTCGGCGGCTCGACGCTCTCTATCGTCCTCGTCCTCAAAAAGGTCTTTGGCCTTCTCGCGCCAGGCGCCGTAGTGGTATTCGTCGAAGATGACGCAATCCCAGTGGGTGGCGTGCACCCATTCGTTTTTAGTCTTGATGCCTCCAACACTATTGCGGCCTAAGTAGTCCTGAAACGAGCCGAAGCAGATGATGGGCTTGGTCTTGTCCGCCGTCTGCCAAGTGACGGGGCCGCCGGGCTTGATGAACTGCCAGTCGGCGAAGTCCACATGCGTGCGCAGGTCCTCTTCCCAAGCGCTCTGTACCGCTGGCTTGAAGGTGAGCACGAGCACCTTGCGCCAGTTCATGCGCTTGGCCAATTGATAGGCAGCAAAGGTCTTGCCAAAGCGCATCTTGCAGTTCCACAAAAAGTGCGGCGGCTTGCCGTTTTCGCGGCGATAGCTCTGGAAGTAGGCCATGGTCTTCTGGATAGCCGCTTCCTGTTCGGGGCGTAGGCCAAAATTTTGGCTGCGCTGTTCTTCGAGCAACTGCCCCTGCCGCACGGCATTGATCGCCGCCTTAACCTGCTCAGCCGTACAGCGGAACCACTCGCCGCCTTCCTGCTTGATACCGTTGATGCGCAACATGCGGTGCACATCGTGGTCGGTAAAGGTCGTGCCGTCGTTGCGGATGGCGTCTTCCTCTAGGACAATGCGGTAGGGCAGCGGGCCAGGGCGCAGGGTGGGATACTGCTGGGCGACCCGCTCTTGCACGCTTTTAGTGGTGTAGCCCACCTTGAGTAGCCCGGCATACTGCGGGTGGGTGTCTTCGTAGGCGTAGATTTTGGGCGTGACCTTGGGTCGGCGGGGGAAGAAGTCGTTTGTCATGTGCCTTTCTTTCCTATGCTTGTGGCATTACAAAAGCTTTATCATTCCTCATGCCTGTTGTCACATCAGGCCCCTGTTGTCATTTCGAGCGAAGCCTGTCATTTCGAGCGAAGCGAGAAATCTTCAGTCAGGTTTAAGATTTCTCCTCGCTAACGCTCGTCGAAATGACCTCCTCGCTAACACTCGTCGAAATGACCTCCTCGCTAACGCTCGTCGAAATGACATCCTCGCTAGCGCTCGTCGAAATGACATCCTCGCTAACGCTCGTCGAAATGGAAATGACATCCTCGCTAACGCTCGTCGAAATGACATCCTCGCTAACGCTCGTCGAAATGACACCCCATTCCAAGCTCAAGTCCTTCCATTCAGGATTCATGGTCATAACCAATCTATTCTTTTTCTCCCGCCGCCACTTTTTGATTTCCTTTTCTCTGGCAATGGCAGCGCGGACATCCGTCACGTGCTCGTAATACACCAGCTTGTTTACGTTGTACCTTTTGGTGAAGCCATCCACCAATTTATTCTTGTGTTCATACAACCTGCGTTCAAGATTGTTGGTCATACCAACATACATGACCTTGTTGTTCCAGTTAGTAAGAATGTAAACGTAGAAGTTGTAGTCTCTCACGGTAATTCTCCTCACTAGCCTGTCATCGCAGGCACGGCGAGTCATTTCGAGCGTGGCGTGTCATTTCGAGCGTAGGGTGTCATTTCGAGCGTAGCGAGAAATCTCAGTCGCTCCGCTCCTTCGAAAGGATAGGCACGGTTCAGGGCGGCGGGGGAAGAAGTCCATATTACGTTTCACTGCTTTTAGTGGGAAGGGCCAACTCTTCTACGGCTAATATGGGGTCGTAGCATTCTCTGCGTACTTCACGGGTCGAAAGATCCGTTTTGATGCGCCGGAGAAACTCCTTAAAGTTCCGATTGGTTTGCGCAAGCCGGTTCATGGTTTCCACGTCCACAAAGTCTCTCTCCCGTGCCGGAATGAGAATCTCTGAATCATCGGGATTGTCAACCGCAATTTGAATTACGCCGATCCCAAAGGAGTTGGAAAGACGCTTGAGTTCGGAGAAGAAATCAGGTTCGGAGTCGATATGCGCCGCCACCAGAAATCCCTGATGCGCCCACGAGGAATTGGACACCGCCTGAAAAAAGGATTCGCGCAAATTGCTAAAGTTTAGCTCCCGCTTAATTTCGTAGGAAAAAAGCCGAAGCCCCACGTGGCCTATCTCCTTGGAAATCTCCAAAACCTCCGGCTCCCACGACTCCAAAGGAAAATAAACACCCACCATGTCAGGGTGCAACCACTGAGCGTAGCGTGCTTTGGCGGATTCTTGATGAAAAATGGTTTTGGTGTAAATGGTCTGATAGGTGTAGAGAAAATAGGTCAAGAAACGATGGAGGTCTCGCTCTTTGTAGGGCGCTTTTGGCAGAGGGCGAGGTTCGGTATCCGGAAGACTTTCCACGCCGGCGAACTCCTTCAAGGCGAAGCGAGTCGGACGCTTGCTGGCCTTCATAAACATGGAATTGGGATTATCCCGGATGTCCACATAGAGCTGGGCACCAATAGTTTGCCAAGGAGTCTTACCTTTGGACCCAACTTGCGCAGCATAACCGCGCTCCTGCGCGATTTGCCAGATTTCTTCTGGAGTCAGCGGGCACCCTTCCTCCTTGAGCACCCGTTCTGCTAATTCAAGAAAAGTCATCCGTCATCTCCGAACATGTTTTCTCATGTGTGCGCTATGCATGGAAGAACTCACGCATCGTCGGAGGCTCCGTTGTTTTTTTGAGCGTCAACCTCAACCGCGCTGCCGTTGTCCATCGGGCGGATTTTTGACTCGATGAATGCAAATTCTTCTTCAGTAATTCCCCATCTTTCTTTTAGTATCTCATCGGTATAGATACCTTCGTATCTGCCCAAATCAGGAACAAAATAAAAACACTCCCTAGTCACATTTTGTGATATGACGGCCTGAAGAAGCAAAAATCTAGCAATCTTGGTAAATAAATAGGACTTAAATGATTCAACTTCCTCCCTAGTATCAAAGGCACATGCGACCAGCCATGTTTCCGTGCAACACTCACCTGGTTTGGCAATTCTTGTATTTTGCTCGTAATAAAATGCTATTGGTTTAGAAAAATCTGTTTGACCAGCAATTGGAGCAAATGGTATCAATAGTTTCCATTTGTTGAGAATGTTTCTATCGTCTTGAACATCCTGAGGATCAGCATATTGCAAACCAATGCGCTGCTTGAACCAGCAAGGAATTCCTGTCTTCTTGGGTTTGTAGGTAGACGGCAAACCGAAAGGCTTTCGTGGGGAGATGACTTCACTCAGCTTTCTACCATTGTTTTCATTTTGAGCCAGCACCTTGCGGATAATGGGAATCGCGCGACTGTGACGGATAAATACAGGAAATTCGTTGAGCTTCCGCAATGTAGTAACTGGAGAACCATTGTGGAAATTGGTCACATCGCACAGGCCGTGATAATCGCGCTCCCAGAGGAAGTAGCAAATACCACCTGCAATATCCACGCTTGGGAAGACATCGGCGCTGTTCTCGTAGTCCACCAGTTTGCGCATTCGGTCGTCGTTGAGCATCGTCTTTCTGAACGCGTCAAGTCCCCTTCCACCAGAAAACCAACGCGAAGGAATAATCATCACCAGATAGCGCGGATTCAATTTCTTCGCTTGTTCGACAAAGAGATGATAAAGCGGGATCGCACTCGTTCCTTTGCCGCCTTTATCACTCAACTGATACGGCGGATTGCCGATGATGACGTCGAATTTCATGTTAGATGTCTCCTCACTTTGTTCGTCGAAATGACAACGTTTGTTCTGTTCGTCGAAAAGACTGAATGGGTTGTCAGTGTGGATAAACTCGTAAGCGTGGGTTTCCAGTTCCGGGCCGCGGTCGTAGTTTTGCTTGCTGGCGCCGCAGTAGATGCAACGGCCATCCCTCCATGTGTGCTCGGTGCGCCGGTAGCGGATGTTGCCGTCGGGCGTCTGAAAAGCCGTGCAGATCGAGTATTGGCCGTTGGCGGTTTTGGAGCAATACACTGAGCGGCGGGAAATGAGCGCAGTCAGTTCGGTGATGGCGATGCCGAAGAGTTGTCGCGTCATGATGTGATTGATGCGTTCCTGCCGGTCGGGTATCTGACTTTCTAAGCCCTTATCCAAGCGGCGGGCGATTTCCCGTAAGAAGACGCCTGATTTGCAGCAGGGGTCGAGGAAGCGGGCATTGGGGTCGCGCCACAGGTCGGGCGGCAGCAAATCCAGCATCTGGTTGGCCAGTGCCGGCGGGGTGAAGACCTCATCGCTTGATAGATTAGCCAAGCAGGCGAGCACATCAGGGTTGTAGTTGGTCATCGTAGGCATGGGCAATCTCCAGAAAATGTGTCGGCGGATATTCCTTGATAGGTTCGGGGATGAAGACTTCTTCGCCCACATCCGAAAACAACGGCAACTCCCGCATCGAGGCATGATTCACCAACTCGTGGAAGGCGAAATCGCGCCGCTTGAGCAGACTGCCGTTCACCAGTGACCATTCGGAGAAGATGATCGGCTGTGGCTCTTCGCCCACAGTCTGAAGCGAGAGTGCATCGCCATGGATAATGTTGCGCCCAAGGATATAGCGCACCGTCGCGCGGCAACTGTCTTTGGTCTTCTTGCCAAATAGGGCGGCGTAGGCGTCCTCAAATGTCTGATACAAGCGCCGACGACATTCTTGGACATTGTCAGCCAAAATATCAATCCCATATAGAGAAGAAACGGCTAGCACTGCGTAGCGTTCGTAGTCTAGTTGGCTCTTGGCATAACGCCTTTGGATGACCTGCAACTTTCGTTGTAAGACTGGAACCAAGAAGTTCCCCGTACCGCAGGCGGGTTCCAGAAAACGCGCATCAATCCGCTCGGTCTCCTGCTTCACCAGATCGAGCATGGCCTCCACAATGTGCGGTGGTGTCAGGACCTCACCGTAGTCTGCAACGCGCTGTTTAGATTTAATGTGGGCGTTTGAGTTTAGTGCCATCTTCCAATTGAATGGGGATAACCCCTTGCTCATTCTCTCATGTTATGTCGCCGTTACTTCTTTGAGAGTTGTCATAGAAGCAAAAGCAGTAGTCAAGTTTCCCTTTGGGTTAAAGCACCCTTCTAGAGAGAGGTCGGAGTTGGCATGGTATCATAAAGGCTTCAAACTAAATGACAAAATTCCTAAGTTGACTCCTTTATTTAGACACGCCCATGAGCTTTGCTGCTGATTCTTCTCGGATCATTCCCACTGAGCTGCGGGATGAAATTTCGCGCTCATATCTTGAATATGCCATGAGCGTCATTGTGGGGCGTGCGCTTCCCGATGCCCGCGATGGTCTCAAACCTGTACACCGCCGGATTCTCTATGCGATGTACGAGTTGGGGCTGACTAGCGATCGCCCCTTTCGTAAATGTGCCCGCGTGGTGGGGGAAGTCTTGGGCAAATATCACCCCCACGGCGATGCAGCGGTCTATGATGCCTTGGTACGGATGGCGCAGGACTTTTCGATGCGGCACCCCCTGATTGAAGGCCATGGCAACTTTGGCTCCATTGACAACGATCCGCCGGCAGCGATGCGCTACACCGAGTGTCGGCTGCAAGCTCTGGCCACAGAAGCCCTCCTGCAGGACATCGAGCAGGAAACCGTTGACTTTGTGGATAACTTTGACGGCTCACAGCAGGAACCCTTAGTTTTACCGGCACGGATTCCCCAGTTACTGCTCAATGGCACCTCTGGGATTGCTGTGAGCATGGCTACAAATATCCCGCCCCATAACTTGGGGGAACTGGTGGATGGGCTGGTGGCTCTCATCCATAACCCCCAGATTAGCGATCGCGAGCTAATGCGCTATATTCCAGGGCCAGATTTCCCCACAGGAGGGCACATCCTTGGCCAAGGGGGGATTGAAGAGGCCTACACCAGCGGGCGTGGCTCAATTACGCTGCGGGCAGTGGCCACCATTGAAACCCTTGAAGCGCCGGGTCGCCAACCGCGCGAGGCCATTGTCATTACCGAGTTACCCTACCAAACCAACAAAGCGGCTCTCATGGAGAAAATTGCCGAGTTGGTCAACGAGAAAAAAATTGAGGGCATTGCCGACCTGCGGGACGAAAGCGATCGCGAGGGGATTCGGGTGGTCATTGAACTGAAGCGGGATGCCTACCCGCGGGTGGTGCTCAACAATCTCTACAAGCAAACGCCCCTACAGGTGAATTTTGGCGCCAATATGCTGGCGATTGTCAACGGCAAGCCGCAACTGCTGACCCTCAAGCGCAGCTTAGAGGTGTTCCTCAGTTTTCGGGAAGAGGCGATCGCCCGCCGCACCCGCTATGCCCTGCGCAAGGCGGAAGAACGGGATCACCTGCTGCAAGGGTTACTGGTGGCGTTAGCCAATCTCGATGCTGTGATTCAACTCATTCGCTGTGCCAGTGACACGACC
>CALFWB010000009.1 GCA_937928795.1 uncultured Anaerolineales bacterium | reverse complement strand
GATGTTCGCTCGGGCGCTCTTTCCGACTGATTTTTCAGCCTATGCCGATGCCGTGCTAGCTTGTCTTCCCGATCTGAAAGGGATCGGCTTGCAGGAAGTCGTTCTGTTGAGTGTCATCCGCCCAAGCGATGTCCCTTTGCCGGACACCCTAAACCGCCAGTCTTTGGAGTATTGGCAGTGGTGTCTTGAAGAAAAGCTCTATGTCGCCCGCTTAGCTCTAGAAGGAAAAGGGCTGCGGGCGATCACCCGCGTTGAATATGGCAATGTCGTCCAAAAAATTCTAGCCGTTGCCGAGGAGGAGCAGGTGCAGTGGCTCATCCTCGGCGCGCAAGGGGCAACCGCCGCCCAGGAGATTTTGCTCGGTAGCACCGCCTATGAGGTGATCCGTCGCGCTCACCTGCCCGTGTTGTTACAGAAATTTGAGGTTATTCGTGAGTTGGGACATGTGCGTTGTCGTAATTATTGCCAGCATATCTTTGAACGTGTTTTGCATCCTACCGACTTTTCCGAGTGCGCTGCGGCAGCGTTTCAAATCGTGAAACGCTTGAAGGCTGTCGGCACCCAAGAGGTGGTCCTTGTCCATGTTCAAGATGCCCGCGTTATGAAAAAACGCTCTCCTGAGCAGTTGGCTGCTTTCGATCAACATGACCGTCAACGCTTGGAGGCGTTGAGGAAAACCCTGCGCCTTTATGGCTTATCCGTTCAAGCACACTTATTGCACGGCATCCCACACCGTGAAATTTTGCGCCTAGCGGATGAGCTAAGCGCGACCCTCATCGTCTTAGGCGCAAAGGGCATCAGCCCGTTTAGAGAATTGATCTCAGGTGGTACCGTTGAAAACGTCATCCGGCACAGCCGCATGGCGGTTCTAATCATCCGCTAAAAAGCCTTACTCTGTTGCAGAGTCAATGCTAAAAACGCGAGCACTTCTCAAACTGAGCTGGTTGATTCACGCCGTGGCTTTGCTCCCTGCCATGCTATTGATCGGCGATTGGCTGAACGATCGTCTTTCGGTCAATCCCATCCAAGAAGCGATCCAAAGGAGCGGGCGCATTGCCATCACCTTGCTAGTCCTCACACTTGCCGTGCGACCGTTCTCGCAATGGCTGCGGTTACCTATGCTGCTTGCTCAGCGCAGAACGCTCGGATTATATACATTTGCCTACGCGCTTTTGCATGCCAGCCTCTTCATCGGTCTTGATTACCGCTTTGCACTCGTCTTCATTCTCCAAGAGTTTGCCGAAAAACCGTATTTATGGTTTGGCGTGAGCGCCTTTACCATCCTGCTGCCGCTGGCAGTCACCTCCTTTCGCTATTGGATGCGCACGTTAGGCAAGAATTGGAAACGCCTCCATCGCTTAATCTATGTGGCAGCCCTTCTTGCCGTCTTGCATTACGGTGGAGCAGTGAAAGGAGACTTTCTCGCCTTGCGCGGGGAAGTTTTGCGGCCTTGGCTATATGGCTTAGCGGTAGCTTTGCTGCTAGCTTGGCGCGGCTGGAGAGCGTTGCGCAAGCGCTTGGAGGCTGACAGTTAGCGGTCGAAGTAGATGCTTTTGCCGCTCACCGAGAGGGGGACACCCATCACAAAATCCCAATCCACCAAGCCATTGGCGCGCGCTACCGTTCCGATGCGATACATAATGCGGTTATCCACATTGAACAAGCTGGCAGTCTTGACTGCCGAGCCGAGGGCAATGCCCATATCCAAGAGACGATAGGCACAGATGGGCCCCTTGAATTCTTCCTCAACAGAGGGTGCCTCTTCAAGCTCAGTACAGGTGGCGTAACCGCAGGCACTGCAGTTTAAGCCGGCCGGCTTGGCATCTTTGACGCCGATTAAGACCACGGCTTGGGAATTCATCACATTGCGCCCGTCACGGTCAAAATTGGTGCGGTGATGTTCTTTGCCAAAGGCGATCATTTTCTCTCCGAGGGTGCGCACATCCTCACCGAGCAGAATTTTGACCTGCACATAATTTTCCCCCTTGGTCTTAGGCGCCGTAATAGCCGCAATTTCCATCATTTGGGCAACAACCTCAATGCTTTGCATAACAAAACCTCCTGACTCTATGTGTTCTACTCTACCGAAAAACGGTTGCCAATCTTTGTTCAGGATTGTTTTCTCCCTCACCCCTGCCCCTCTCCCAACGGGAGAGGGGAGTTCTCCCTTCGCCCTCTAGGAGGAGGGTTGGGGATGAGGGAAAAGCAACATGGTTTGTCCTAATCCGTACTCGAGTCCTGAAAAGAGACCTAACCTTGAGCCTTTGAAAAGCCCACGGCAACATCTTAGCGTTTTGAATATTGCTGTGCCATGGCTATCCGTTTGCCGAGTGAGGGATGGTCATATAGCAAGAATTCCACCCACGGTTCGGGGTCGGTCTCAGCCAGATTTTGGTCGGCAAGGCGGACTAAAGCGGTTGCATAGACAGCCGCTTTGCCGGTCATCTGAATAGCATATTGATCGGCAAGGCGTTCCCGCCAGCGGGAGAAAGCATTGGCAAGGGGCATCACCACCAATTGAAAGGCGCCAAAGGCTAATAGGAGGAGGGGCAAAGTGCCAATCTCACCTACGCTAGAAAAGCCGAAAAAGGGCACACCCCACCGCATGACCCAAGAGGCAACCAGCATCCCTATTACAGTCAAAAGGGCTGAAACTCCCATCAATAGGGGAATATCTTTATGGACATGATGCCCAAGTTCATGCGCTAGGACGGTTTCGATTTCATCTGGAGAAAATTCTCGCAACAGGGTATCCCCCAAGATGATCCGCCGCGTGCGGCCCAGGCCGGTCAAAGCAGCGTTGGCAGCTTTGGTGCGGCGGCTCATGTCCATTTCATAGACTCCTTCAACATGGGCGCCGGCCCGTTCCCCTAGGCGCTTGAGTCGCTCCACCAAATCGGCATATTCTTCCCCTAGCGGTTTGAATTTATTGAAAATCGGAAAGAGCAAAACCGGCGCCAGATAAGCTAAAACGACGTTCAAGAATAGCAAGAAACAGGTTGCCCAAACCCACCACGTTTGCGGGTAGGCGCGCAAGACGGCATAAATTACCTCTAGCACCAGTAAGCCCAACCCGCCCCCCACAGCGAGTCCCTTGATTTGATCGTTAATCCAACCGCCCATTGTCTGGGTGGAGAGCTCAAAACGATGGGGCAGATGATACGACTCAGACCAACTGAGCGGCAGATTGATCAGGTACAGGATGCCACCAAAGCCGAGCAAGTAGAGCGGCACTTGCAGCCAGACATTGGGTGTTATGGCTTGCACCGTTGCGCTCCATTGCTTCGACCAACCAAACAGCAGCCACGCCAGTGAATAGCCACTGCTGATCGCCAAGTTGACCAACAGCAAACGGCGGTTAATGCGGGCATACTGGCGGGCTTTTTCCTGACGTTCGGGATTAGGGGTTGGTTGTTCCATACTCTTATTTTACCCAATTTCTTAGCAAAAGTAATCCAAGTTCCAAGTTGCGGTAGGCGTGTCCACTCAAAAGTTGTAGGACAACTCAATGAATTGTCCTGCAAAGCAATGTTGCCAACAACTTTTGAGTGCACACCGGTAGGCTGAAGCCCTGCGTCAGCAGCAGTAATTCTAAATTTGGACCTGAAAACGCTGGCTTCAGACAGCCGATGTTACGAAAATCTGCTTGGTGCAGGTTATCGAGCGTAGCATAAGCTTTAGCTTGTGGGAATGAGACACAGGCTGAAGCCTATGTTACGAAAATCCGCTTGGTGCAGGTTATCGAGCGTAACATAAGCTTTAGCTTGTGGGAATGAGACACAGGCTGAAGCCTATGTTACGAAAATCTGCTTGGTGCAGGTTATCACGCGTAACATAAGCTTTAGGTTGTGGAAACGGGACACAGGCTGAAGCCGATGTTACGAAAATCCGCTCTTTCTTGCTAAAAGACGAACAAAAACTTAGAATTGCTGGCCTAAGCAAGCGAATCATTTCTCTCCTCATTAGCTCATGCTATAATCATAAAAACTCTCAATCCCATAGATCATGCCAGAGGAGGTTGGGATGTACGATCGGGAGAAACTCGCAGAGCTCCGCCAAGCTGTTCAAGCTTGGCAAGAGAGCACCCTAAAAGAGAACCTAAAGCAAATGCCGGAGCGCCGCCCCCGCTTTATGACCACATCCTCCGAAACCATTGAACGAATTTATACACCCTTAGATGTCGCCGAGCTCGATTACTTACAGGAATTGGGCTTACCCGGTGAATACCCCTATACAAGGGGCATTCATCCCACCATGCACCGCGGTCGACTATGGACCATGCGCATGTTCGCTGGCTTCGGCACCGCCGAGGAGACCAATGCCCGTTTTAAGTATCTATTGGACCAAGGGCAAACCGGACTTTCGATTGCCTTTGATCTGCCGACCTTGATGGGCTACGACAGCGATGCTCCCGAAGCCGAGGGCGAATTTGGCAAATGTGGCGTGGCTGTCTCCTCTTTGAAGGATATGGAGATCTTGTTGGAAGGCATCCCACTCGATAAAGTCTCGACCAGCATGACGATCAACTCGCCGGCCGCCGTCATCTGGGCAATGTACATTGCCACCGCCGAGAAACAGGGAGTCCGACCCGATCAATTGCGCGGCACAATCCAAAACGACATTTTGAAAGAGTATATTGCTCAAAAGGAATACATCTTTCCGCCCGAACCCTCAATGCGCTTGGTTGTTGATACGATCGAATACGGCACAAAAACTTTACCCCAATGGAACACAATCAGCATTTCGGGCTATCATATCCGCGAAGCGGGCGCAACGGCCGCTCAGGAACTCGCTTTCACCCTTGCCGATGGGATGGAATATGTGCGCTGGGCGTTGAAACGCGGTTTACTGATCGATGAGTTTGCCCCGCGGCTTTCCTTCTTTTTCAACGCCCACAACGACTTTTTTGAAGAGATTTGTAAATATCGGGCAGCGCGGCGCATCTGGGCGCGCGAGATGCGTCACACCTTCAAGGCTCAGAATCCGCGCTCGTGGCTGATGCGCTTTCATACCCAAACGGCCGGGGTTTCCCTGACCGCTCAGCAGCCTGAAATTAACATTGTGCGGGTCGCCATCCAAGCTTTGGCAGCCGTTTTGGGTGGTACCCAATCCTTGCATACCAACAGCATGGATGAAGCCCTTGCCTTGCCCTCCGAACAGGCAGTCACCATTGCCCTGCGCACCCAGCAAATTATCGCCGAAGAATCGGGGGTAGCGAATACGGTTGATCCCTTGGGCGGGTCGTTCTTCGTTGAAGCCCAAACTAATCGGCTGGAAACGCAAGCTTATGACTATTTTCGGCGCATTGAAGCCCTAGGAGGGGTTCTCCCAGCCATTGAGAAAGGTTTCTTTCAAGGTGAGATTGCCGATTCGGCTTACCGCTATCAACAGGAAATCGACCGCGGCGAGCGAAAGATCGTCGGGGTTAACGCCTATCAGGACGATAAGCCAATCACCATTCCCCTCTTGGAGATGGACCCGCAGGGCTATCCCCGCCAAGTGGAACGCTTGCGGAAGTTACGCCAAGAGCGGGATAACGGACGGGTTGGACAAGCCTTAGATCGCTTACGCATTGCCTGCGAAGGCACCGAGAACACTATGCCCTATATCCTTGATGCCGTGCGCGCCTATGCCACCCTGGGTGAAATCATCGGTGTGATGAAAAAGGTCTTTGGGGTGTACCGCGAACCAACTTGGGTGTAGAATCAGTTTTGGCGAAATGGCAAAAGACGAGGAGAGTCCTAGACCAGAATCCCCCTTCCAGGCTTCCGCTTCTACCGATGCATCGTCCACCACCTCCGAGGCAGTCTGGACGTATCGCGGCTATCGCCTAAGAGCCAGCGAGTTCACCACGGCGATGGTGCATTTCTTTCGCGCCGAGATTCAGCGCGCCAATGTCTGGCGGCAGCGGCTGGATACGACCACCAACTGGGCCGTTGTGACCACCGGTGCAGCGATTGCGCTTGCCTTTGATCCCAACGGCTTCCACGGGGTCATTATCCTAAACACATTCTTGATCACGCTTTTTCTCTATATTGAGGCGCGCCGTTACCGTTACTATGAGTTGTGGTCTTACCGAGTACGTTTGATGGAGACCGATTTCTACGCTGCTATGCTTGTGCCGCCCTTCCATCCTGCGCCCGATTGGGCAGAGAGCCTTGCCGAGAGTCTGCTTCATCCCGACTTTCCGATTTCGATGTGGGAAGCATTTGGGCGACGCTTGCGGCGGAATTACCTGTGGATCTACTTAATCTTGGGCATTGCCTGGTTGGCAAAATTGACCATTTATCCCACGCTGATCCAACATTGGGACGAGCTGATGCAGCGGGCTGCCATTGGCAGCATCCCCGGCATTTTGGTTTTGAGCAGTGGAGTCTTCTTTTACCTGCTGATGGTCTTGATTAGCTTGCTTACGGCGCCTTTACAACAAGCGACCGGGGAAGTCTTACCGCGTTATCTAGAAGAGGTGCGCGGCGTCCCGCTTAACCGGGCGGCGACCGAAGCTGCCAAACCCTGGTTTCGTCAGTCACGCCGCCGCAAACAACTCGTGGCGTTGATCATTACCGACCAAGCCGAAGCCATTGCCGAAATCATTTTGAAGGACATGCACCGCGGTGTTACGGCAATGGCGGGTACGGGGATGTACACCGGGAAGGAGCATCGCATTTTGCTTTGTGCCTTGACTGTCACCGAAATCAACCAACTCAAATCATCGGTCCACAAAGTGGATCAAAAAGCCTTTGTGATGGTCATCCCGGCGCAAGAAATTCTCGGCAGAGGATTCCTGCCTCTCGAGGAGAGTCCAAAGCGACCAGAAGGGGGGTAATTGAATGGATGCTGAGAGCCGAAAAAAGTGGTTGCGGTTGAAGCTCCTGACCCAAGCAATCGTTATTCTCATCCTTTCCGCCAGTCTATTGACCCAATATTTGGATAACCGCCTGACCTGGCGTCATTTGCTCTACTGGATAGTTGGCAGCCTGATTGCGTATGGGGTGATCGAGTTTGTCTATGGCAAATATTGGTGCTTAAGCCAACGTTTGGAAGAGCAATTGCTGCGAACTGAACGGCAGATTCACCATCAAAAGGCGTTATTTGAGTTAAGTTCAAGCCTAGCAACCCTGCGAGATGAAGAGCAAATTTGTCGCGTAGCTATTCAGACTCTTGAGCAGGAATTCGGATACGAACGGAGCTACATTGTCCTGCAAGAGCCTTCGAGTGGCAAGCAGCGCATTTTTTCGCGATCAGCAGAACTCCCAAAAGAAGCTGGAAGAAAACGAACAGTAAATTCTCCAAGAGAGCCTTTTTCACCGCTCCAGCAAACGCCCTCACCGGCTACCGCTGGCGCCTTACGCGTTCGAGCGCCTTTGCGCAATACCGCCACCCATTTTGGGCAAATTGTCGTTGAGAGCAACCGCACTAGCCCGTTCACACCGGAGGAGCTCAGCGTTGTCTATGCTGTTGCAAATTTGATATCGATCTCTCTGCAAAATGCGCGCTATTACAAAGAACAACAACAGCGTCAGATAGAAGCCGAGCAACGCCAACGCGAATTAACCCAACGCGAACAATCCTTGGCGCTGCTCAACCAGATCACCCAAGAAGCCCTGCAGGCGCGTGGCTTTACCTCGATGATAGCCGCCATCACTGCGCAAATTTGCCAACTATTTTCCGCCGACACCTGCCTTTTTGCTTTATGGGATGAGCAGCAGAAATTCCCGGTAATTCAGCATGCCCATGGCTACCAAGCCGAATGGATCAATAGCCCTTTCAGAGAGCCAGCCCTAAAGGTGCTTGGCAGTGCGCTCTTAAACAGCGCACAGGCGATCTCCATCGCCGAGCCATCGATCTCACCCTGGCTTAACCCGCGCTTGGTCGAGCGAATCGAGAGTCAAAGCATGGTCGCTTTACCCTTGATTGCCAACGAGAGGAAATTGGGCGTGATCCTGATTTCCTATCGCATCCGCCACGCCTTTAGTTCGATCGAGCTTGCCTTTGGAGAGCAAGCCGCCAACCAGATTGCCCTAGCCATCTCGAAGGAATACGCTTTAGAGATGGCTCAAAACCGCGCCAAGGAGTTGGATGCTTTGCAGAAGGCAACCACAGCCTTACTCTCCACCTTAGAACTCGATGCTTTGTTAGGACAGATTTTAGACGCTGCCATCAGTGCCATCCCGGCTGCCGAAGCTGGGCTGTTGCATTTGATTGTGCCGGAGACGGGTGAACTACAATTACGCGCTGCGCAGGGGAATGCCGAATCGCGCATTCGTTTGTTCAGTCCAACGGCTGTAGAGAGTTACTCGGCGCAGGCGGTGCGTCACCGTCGCCCATTCTTGATCGAAGATGTGCAGAGAAACGGCTCGATCGGTGTCGAGGCAGATTTTCCCAACATGCCCCAGATCGACTCCCTGATTGTAACCCCGCTGCTCACCGAGGAACGCGTCTATGGCGCCCTTGCTCTCGGCTCAGCTCGCAAAGCGGCTTTCACCGCCGATGACTTGCGCTTACTCTCTAGTTTTGCCGCCACAGCGACCACAGCCTTACACAACGCTCAACTTCACGCTGCGGTTCAACAACAAGCCATAACCGATTCTTTGACCGGCTTGTATAACCGGCGTGGATTTTGGGACCTAGCCGAGCATGAATTGGTGCGTGCCGAGCGTTTCGGCCGACCTTTGTCGCTGATCCTGATCGACATCGATCGCTTTAAGGAAATCAACGACACCTATGGCCATCTCATGGGCGATAAGATTTTGGCTACAGTAAGCGCCAATTGTAAGGCAGAATTACGCCAAGTCGATATCGTAGCTCGTTATGGCGGGGATGAATTTGTCGTTCTTTTGCCGGAGACCACCCTCCAAGAAGCTTTGCTGGCTGCCGAGCGCCTGCGAGCTCGCGTCGCCAGCCTCCGTTTTCCCTTCAACGAGGAGACCATTCACACAACTATCTGTGTTGGTGTGGCTGAGTTTCAAACGGGAGATACTTTGAAGTCACTCATCGAACGCACCGATCAAGCCCTTTATCGGGCAAAGCAGAGCGGTCGGAATCAAGCGAGGCTAGCCGATGTGTAGAATCGGGAATTCCATTGGTTAGGGAGGAGGGAAAAACCTGCGGGTTGAGTAGTGAAGCGGATCGAAACCGACAACGAATGGGTCTTAATACGGGCTTGCGCTCTACTCGGCCTGTGCCCTCACCCTTTGGCAAGTTAGGGCAACGCCGCCAGCCCCTCTCATAGCGGGAGAGGGGAGTATTACCTTTCGCCTTTCAGCCCATGGAGCGCACTTGGGGTGCTTTTAGCCAGACTACCACAGAACAAAATGCCAATAACGTTGCCGCCAGCATCACGGTTAGAGGCTCTCCCCAGCGGGTTGCCAATGCGCCGGCAAACAAGGCGCCAAGAGGCATCAGCCCAAAGAAGGATAGCGAATAAATGCTCAAGACGCGACCGCGCAATTCATCGGGGGTTTGGGTTTGTACCATCGAATTGGAATTGTTCATGTAAATCATTAGACTTAACCCAATCACTACTAAGGCAGCCAGGGAAAGCGGCAGCCAACGGATTAGGGCAAAGCCAAAAAGCGCTAGGGGAAAGGCAAAAGTACCTATCGTGATCAATTTGCCTCGCAGGGCGCGTTGAGAAAGCGCAGCCGTGAGCAGCGCTCCACAGAGAGCACCAACCCCGCGCGCCGATTGCAACCATCCGTTGGTTGTCGCCCCGCCTCCTAGGACTTTGACAGCCCAAGCCGGCATCAGGGTCACAAAGCCCATGCCCAGAAAGCTCACTGCGGCTAAATACATCACTAGGGTGCGCACAATCGGATCGGAACGAACAAAGTGAAACCCTTGGCGGATGTCCTCCATCGCCCGCCCGCGGGCAGCCTTTATCGGAGGCAATTTCAACTGCATCCGCATTAGCGCCAGAATGACTGCAATAAAGGAAAGGGCATTGATCGTAAAACACCAAGCTGGACCAAAGGCGGCATAAGCCATCCCGGCTACAGCCGGTCCCACCGCCGTTGCCGCGTTGAACATGGTTGAATTGAGGGCTACGGCGTTGGTTAGGTCTTCGCGAGGCACCAACTCTAAGATGAAAGCCAAGCGCGCCGGGGCATCAAACGCATTCGCCGTCCCCAAGAGAAAAGCCAAAAGAACGATATGCCAGGCTTGAACACTGCCCGTGAAAGTCAAGAATGCTAAGATGCCCGCTAGCACCATCATGAAACTTTGGGTGAAGATCAGCAACGTCCGCCGTGGCACGCGGTCGGCGATCAGGCCTCCGTATAGCGTAAATAACCAAGTCGGCACACCGGCTGCAAAGCCAACGTACCCCAAATAAGCTGGTGAGGTGGTTAGCTCATAGACTAAAAAGCCCTGCGCAGTGCTTTGCATCCAGGTCCCCACCAGAGAAACCAGTTGTCCAAAGAACCATAAGCGGTAATTGGGGTGACGTAAAGCGGCAAATGTTGCGCTGAAACGCAATCGTTTCCGCTCAGGTGGCGAGGCAACAGAAAGATAGCCGGACTGGAGAGAAAGTTTGCTCATAACGGCTGGCGGCCGGCAAACCCCGCGTCGATCTCGTGCCAGTAACGGATTTCATCCTCACCAAATTGCCAACACAAATATACCTCGCGACCATCTCGCCAGTGAGGGAAGTCAATTAGCCCTTGATTGATGTCTTTGACAATAGCACCGCTAGCTTGGATTTGAGCAACCAATTCTTCTAGGCGCCGAAACTCGTCGACCACTTCACTTGCCTCGCGGCTACCACCATTCCTTCTCACCTTCTGCAAGATCGGGATCAATTCAGGCCGTCGCTCGATGACTCGCTGCCGAATCTCTAAAATCTTGCTCAGCAAGGGGCGAATTTCGCGGACAACTTGATTGGCTTCTTCGACCGAAAAATAACGCGGCACAGCGAACTCCTTGTTCAAAACCTACCGAAAGCAACCTGAGTTTAGGATAAGCTTACCACCTTGAAGTGTCACTTCGAGCAAATTGTACCAAATGGACGTGTCACTTCGAGCGAGGCGAGAAGTCGAGAACCGATATGCCGCATCAACAGAGTCTAATATAATCATACTAGTCTTTCAGATTTCTCCTCACTGCACTGGTCGAAATGACAAATTCCGAACTTACACTAAAGTATATCATGGGGTGATTGTGGCGCTTCTTAACACCTGATCCATCCAGGGATGCATACGCTCATAATGAGAGCCCTTCCAATAAATCTGTCCACATGTGGGACACAGGCGAAAATCGTTGTAGTATAGACGGGTTAGCGGTTGTAATTGAGAAAGAATCTGCTCTTTGGGTACTTCTAGCAACAAGCCATTGCAATGGTAGCAGCGTCGAAAGGGTTGGGCAAGCGGGGCTAGATTCCAGCGCCGTAGCACCTCTAGCAATTGCTGGCGGGGAATTTTACTGCGTAACCAATAGCCTTGTTGGATACAAGCCCGCATCAACAAGCGGTGATCGCGGGTCAGCAGGACGCGTCCCTCTGCACAAGAAATTTGGGCTAACTCGTCATCTTGAAGATCATTCCGATAAACGGCATCAAAGCCGAAAAGGCGCAAATAGCCTGCCAACCGACCTAGATGATTATCTAACACAAAACGGATGGGTTCTTCCCCGCTCAGCACAGAATCGTTCGGCAGAGGCAGCGGTAGGGCGGGAGGATAAACCTCAATGAACGTCCCATCTTCGACTAAAGCATCAAAGGTTAAGTCTCTCTCACCCAAGCGGATGCATCCCACTTCCGGATGAGGCACGCCCAAGGACTCGATCAGGTGTTTTACCGTCTGTCGCCCGCGAAAAAGGCAGCGAATTGGCTGCCCGCGCTGCAATTTGGAGAGAAAATCGTTCAATTCCCCATAGAAGAGAAACGTGGCTGCTTTTTGTTTCTCAAACATCGGTTAAGCCGCTTAAGCAAAACACACCCTGCAAATCACAGGGCGTGTTTTTAGGTGCTACGTACCTTTCACCGAACGCGGCGCTCGAGATAATAATCGGCATTGAACAGGGTTTGACAGGCGAGCACATCATCGTTCAAGGCATCCTTGGCGCAAACCGTGATGACCCGTTCTCCGTACAAGGCGGGCGGCATGTGGAAATAGGCGCCAAACTGGCCCTTTTTGTCGGTCTGGATGATGGCAAGCTGATGATTGGTGTATTCCCAGAAGCGCGTGCTACCCTGATAAGCCTTGATATACATAAAACGCTCTTTGGGGAAGTTGGTCAAAGCAATCCACGCCACCGAGCCGAGGTGAAAGCCACTGATCGAGGGCAGGTTGGACGCAACTGGCGTGCCCGGTGCAGGAGTAGGCGCTGGGGTTCCGGTTGGGATCACTGCGCCTTTCGGGATACACAAAACCTGCCCTACATATAAGAGATAGGGAGCTTTTAGCTTATTCACCTCAACCAATTCTTCAAATTTGACCTGATATTTGGCGGCGATGCCGTATAATGTATCGCCTGACTGCACCGTGTATTTAAGTGCGCAGGCGGCTGCTTGGGTGGTCATCGGCAAATTGATGACGAGAAGCGTCAGCGCTAGCAATGCGGCTACACCTCGCCATGCCCAAGCAGTAGGAATTCGAGACCCATAACGAGCAGTCATTGTTTTCACTCTCCTTTTCACATTAGAGGTCTTCGGACTGCCAGCAGAGCGACCGAAGAACTCTCTGATTGATATAGGGAGACAGGCTTGCAAGCAAACGCTGCCACCCGCTTTAGAGTTGCCGAAAACTATACCATATTTTCAAGGGGGATAAGATTAAAGAGGCTTAAGATTGTTGAAGATGACTTATGCTATAATCGAAGACGTTGCCCCAGTAGCTCAAAGGACAGAGCGAGGCTCTCCTAAGGCCGAGGTTGTGGGTTCGACTCCCGCCTGGGGCGCCTGCTATTCTAAAAAGGGGATCCGCTAGCGCTCAACAGATTTGCAAACTCCGTAAGGCAGCAAGTATGCTATACTCCAAACGAAGCAGGCTAATGGAAACCTCCCCCAGGAGTTTATCTTTATGGGTTCAGTGCTTGAACTCGTCTGTCCGTTTTGTTTGCAAAGTTTCTCGGCAGAATCCGTTCAAACCTACTGCCAGAGCTGCGAGTCTCTAATTTTAGCGCGTTACGACTTGAAGGGCATTGCCCAATCGCTGAAACCTGAAATTGTCCATCGGCGTCAGCGAGGCATCTGGCGGTGGGGGGAATTTTTGCCGGTCACGCACCCAAACTGGCAAATTAGCCTTGGCGAAGGCGACACCCCGCTTTTACCCTTGCCTAGATTAGGTAAGCGTTTAGGGCTAAAAAACCTTTTTTTGAAAGACGAAGCCCAGAATCCAACCGCCTGCTCTGAGGTGCGGGGAATGGCCGTGTCTCTTAGCCGCTATCTTGAACTTGGCTTGCGCCATTTCTATCTTGCCACGGCGGGCAACGCCGGCGGAGCGCTTGCTGCTTATGTCGCCCGAGCTAACTCCCTATTAAGACCAAAAGGCGATGCTTGCTATGCCCGTATTTACATGCCCCGAACTGCTCCATTAGCTAACCGTTTAGAAGCACAAATGGCCGGGACAGATTTGCGTTTAGTCGATGGACTCATTTCTGATGCCGCTCAACAAGCTGCACAAGATGCCAGAGAACATGAAACAACCCCGCAAGGTTGGTTCGATCTCTCCACCTTCAAAGAGCCGTATCGAGTGGAAGGGAAAAAGACCCTGGGGTTCGAGCTGGCAGAACAATTTGCCTATCGATTGCCGGATGTCATCCTCTACCCCAGCGGCAGTGGGGCAGGGTTGGTTGGGATGTGGAAAGCGTTTGATGAGCTAGAACAAATCGGTTGGATTGACGGAAAACGTCCGCGCATGATCGCCGTCCAAGCGAGCAACTGTGCGCCCATCGTGCAAGCCCTCGAGGGCGGGGCGAACTATGCCCAGGCAGGGCAGAACGCCTCAACCCTAGCCAACGGCTTGGGTGTGCCTCAACCGTTCGCCGATCGCCTGATCCTGTCTATCTTACAGCAAAGTGGTGGTACAGCCCTAGCCGTCGCTGAGGAGCAAATCCAACTTGCCCAACAGGAGCTTGCTCAATCCGAAGGCATCCTTGCTGCGCCAGAAGGTGCGGCTACCTTAGCTGCTCTTAAGATGATGGTTACTGCCCAAATGGTGTGTCCTGAAGAGAAGGTTGTCTTGTTCAACACCGCTAGCGGGTTAAAATACATTTAGAATCGAAATGGAAATGAAAAACCACCCCCGTTCTTCCAAAACGTGTGGCGCAATTCTTGTAGGAGGCTGCTACGACAAACCTTTTGCCCACCAAAGACGAGCGTGGCTTAGGGTGTTTGTCATGAGGAAGTCAATTTGAGATGGTTCAAACCAATGGAATTCGTCCGACAACTGAAGCCACTTTAGAGCTTCTTTATAATATCAGCCGCGAACTGACCAGCGCTCTAGACCTGCACATGGTCTTACGGCGCGTGCTCTTTCTTTCGATGCAAAGTGTCGGAGCAATCAGCGGAAGTATCATTGTCTTGGATAGCTATGGCAAACCGATTGATTCGGCCATCATCACCGGTGATGTTGTCCATGACCAAACCACCCAACAACTGCGCATCACTTATGAACAGGGCTTAGCCGGCTGGGTTGCTCAACACCGTCAAGCTGTCTTGATTGCGGATACCAGCCGAGACGAGCGCTGGCTCTTTCGACCCGATGATGCCCCGGAACGACGCGGTGCAAAGTCTGCGGTCAGCGCGCCGTTGATGGTGCGCGACGAGTTGGTGGGTGTGATGACCCTAGTTCATCCCCGTCCCGGCTTCTTCCAATCTGAGCACTTGAGCTTGGTGCAGTCCATTGCCGATCAAGCGGGCATTGCGATCCTGAATGCCCGTTTGTATGACGAAAGTCAGCGGCGGGCGCGCGTTATGGCAGCCCTCGCC
Organism: uncultured Anaerolineales bacterium; assembly: GCA_937928795.1. Lineage (GTDB taxonomy): Bacteria > Chloroflexota > Anaerolineae > Anaerolineales > UBA4823 > NAK19. The sequence goes on along the minus strand of CALFWB010000009.1, from coordinate 14,522 downwards.
AGCAGTGCCGCCGCCATCACCGGCTCTCTAGACTTAAAAGAAGTCCTCCAGCGCATCCTAGAGCAGACTGGCCGAGCCTTAATGGTGGATACGGTTTCGCTGGCTTTACTCGACCCCAAACGACAAGAATTAGTCTTTGAAGCCTCCACCGGCCGCTTCAGCGAAAAGGTAGTTGGCATCCGTCTGAAAATTGGGCAGGGGATTGCCGGGTGGGTTGCCCAACATGGCGAAGGGACGGTTGTGAACAATGTTTCTCAGGACGAGCGCTTTTTCCGCGGTGTCGATCAGATCACTGGTTTTAAAACGCGGGCGATTGCCTGCGCGCCCATCCGCTGGGGGAATGAGGTTATCGGCATCCTTGAAGCTCTCAATCCCTATGGAAGAGTTTTTGACGAAGATGCCTTGGATGTCCTTAACGGCATTGCCAGCTTAGCCGGCACGGCGATCCGTCATGCCCAATTATTTGAAGCCTTACAAGCCGCCCATCAACGCTACCGCGAGCTATTTCAAGATAGCATCGACGCGATCTTCATCACCGATTGGGAAGGGCACATCGTTGAAGCCAATCACCAAGCCGAGCAAGTAACCCATCTCAGAAGCGAGGCTCTGCGCGAACAAGCCATCCACTCGCTCTCTTTGGTTGATGAAAATATGTTGGGTAAAGGGTGGGTTAACTTACAACAAGGCGAGACGGTCTCTTACGAAACAAGCTTGCAAACTAGCGATGGACTAATCTTACCGGTCCATGTTTACGCACGCAAGGTTGCCATCGAAGGTGAGTCTTATGTCCAATGGATCGTGCATGATATTACAGAGCGCAAGAATTTGGAAACCTTACGCAACGATTTGATTTCGATGATTTATCACGACTTGCGCTCGCCATTGGCAAACGTCGTTTCCAGCCTCGATGTCCTTGAAAATATTCTTCCTCTTGAAAACGAACCCGCGCTTAAATCTTTGTTGAATATTGCTATCCGCTCTACAGAACGTATCCAACGCCTAACCAACTCGCTCTTAGATTTACGGCGCCTGGAAGCCGGGCAGCCAATCAACAATCCTCAACCCCAATCCGTTGAGGAAATTATTGCTGATTCCATTGATGCCGTTCAAGCCGCCGCCGATTCCAAGCATCAAGTGATCGAAACCAAACTGGCTGCGCTTTTACCAGCGGTGCTGGCGGACGGTGAAATGGTCCGCCGCGTCCTGATCAATTTGTTGGAAAATGCTATAAAATATACTCCACAGGGCAGTCGCATTGGGGTTGGAGCACAACCAGCCGGTGAGATGGTTGAATTTTGGGTTCAAGATCGTGGTCCTGGCATCCCTCCCTCAGAGCAAGAGCGCATTTTCGATAAATTCACCCGCTTACATAGCGCAGAAGGGCAACATGGCTTTGGCTTAGGTCTGGCTTATTGTCGATTGGCAGTTGAAGCTCACGGTGGACGCATCTGGGTCGAGAGCCAACCGAATCAGGGCTCTTGTTTTCGTTTCACCCTACCCATGACTTCCAATGGTCAAGCGGAAGACGCAAATCAGAAGGTTTTAGAGTAGAGTTATGGAAGAAATTAAGCCCTCAATTTATTATGAAGACTCGTATTTAGGTGTCAACCTGGTGGCATTGGTCTTTTCCCATGGCACAATTTATATTGATGCTCCCCTAAAGACTGAAGATGCACGCGCTTGGCGATCGACTTTGCTCAACCAACGCGGTGGGAACAATCGTCTGTTAATCTTGTTGGACTCCCATATCGACCGCACGCTGGGAGCCAAGGCTTTTGATTGCCCGATCTTGACCCATGAAAAAACGGCTTCCGTCTTTCGTGGCCGCCCGAGTGTGTTCAAGGGTCAAACCCCAGAAAATGGCTCAGATTGGGAAGGCTACATTGACTCAATTGGCACACGTTGGGCGGTTCCAGACATTACCTTTACTGACCAGTTGATTCTCTATTGGGGAGGTCCAGAAGTGCGCCTCGAGCATCATCCCGGCCCGACAGCGGGATCGATTTGGGTGATTATACCGAGTGAAAACGTGGTCTTCATCGGCGATAGCGTGGTCGCCAATCAACCCCCTTTTCTGGCTCATGCTGATCTGGAAGCCTGGCAGGCATCTCTCGAAGACCTAGCTAAAAACTATCGTCACTTTCAAATCTACAGCAGCCGTAGTGGCTTGGTTACCTTACAAGATATTCGTCACCAGCAGACTTTTCTGAAAGACGTTCAAAAACGACTCGAGCGGTTTATTAAGAAAAACGCCCACGCTGAGATGGTGAACAAGATTATCCCCACGCTATTGAGCCATTTCAGCTTTAACAAAGAAAAGGAGGATTTATACACGAAACGGCTGCAAAGCGGTTTGTATGAATATCTCCTGCGGCGTAACCAGCCTAGTCCAGAAGAGGTAGAAGGAGAGATGGGAGAGAGTATGGATAACTCTGCCGAGTTATAAAATGGGCGAAATGATGCCCCAGTGTTGGTATATCCCTCTCAACTGTGGAGTAAGAAGAGCAGTTCCATCTTTATAAAAAACGTCATCCTTGAAAAGAAGAGATTTATGAGCCATTCCTCCTATCAACCGATTTATGAATATCGCCGAGGCGATTCCTATCGAGCGTTGACCAATGAAATCACCGAGTCGGTGCATTTCGGCGCCCTAGCGGTTGTCGATGCCCACGGCAAACTCATTGCCTCCTACGGTGACCCGAACACGGTTACCTATTTGCGCTCTAGCGCTAAGCCTTTTCAAGCGTTGCCGTTGATTGAAAGCGAAGCCATAAAGCAGTATGCGCTGAGCGATGAGGAGGTTGCTGTCATCTGCTCCTCTCACTCGGGCTGCGATGAACATGTCGCCGTTGTGCAGAAACTCCAAGAAAAATGCGGCATTCAAGAAAGCGATTTGCTGTGCGGCGTGCACTACCCCTTGCACGAAGAAACTGCCCGCGCCATGCGTCAGCGCGGCGAAAAGCCAACCACCAATCGCCACAACTGCTCAGGCAAGCACACAGGCATGATCGCTTTTGCCCGCTTCCAAAATTTACCCTACGATGACTACATTAACCCGCAACATCCTATTCAAAAGAAGATCTTAGCCGTTTTCGCGCAGATGTGCAAGCTACCCGAGGCGCAAGTGCAGGTCGGCACAGACGGTTGTTCAGCACCTAATTTTGCGGTCTCACTTTATCATGCTGCCTTGGCTTATGCTCGTCTGTGCGACCCGCTTCAGGGTGAAGTCTCTTCTCCTCAGCGTGTCGAAGCTTGTCAACGCATAACCCGCGCCATGATGGCTTACCCCCATCTTGTCGGCGGTCCCGGCCGCTTCGACACGCAGCTCATGGAAGCCGCCCAGGGACACATCGTTTCTAAAATGGGCGCAGAAGGGTATCAGGGCTTGGGACTGATGCCCGGCACATTGGGCGAGGATTCGCCGGGCATTGGAATCGCTGTGAAGATCGCCGATGGTGATAGCCGTGGCAAAGTCAGCGCAGCGGTAAGTTTGGAAGTTCTCCGCCAACTTGGCGTCCTGAACGAGGAACGCCTGAATGCCTTGGGCGATTTTGGTCCAATCCAGCCCCTCAAGAACTTTCGTCATTTAGCGGTTGGCACGGCTAAACCCATCTTTACCTTGAGCTGGCATTCTTGATGGAAGATCAAACCGTAGACCTTGAAAAGAAACGCCTTGCCAAGCGCATCACTCAGAAGCTCCTTCGCGCCTATGGTGAACCGCGCTGGCGCCAGCCGTTACCGCCGCTGGATGAACTGATTTCCACGATCCTCTCCCAAAACACCAATGATAACAATCGCGATCGTGCCTTTGATGCTTTGCGCCAACGTTTCCCCACTTGGGAAGCGGTGCGCGATGCGCCGCTCCCCGAGGTGATCGAAGCCATCCGCCCCGCCGGGTTAGCTCAACAGAAGGCTCCCCGCATTCAAGCGGTTTTACGTGCCATCACTGAACAACGTGGGCGCTTGGATTTGGATTTTTTGCAGGAATTCGATGCTGCCGAAGCGCTGCGTTGGTTGCGCCAATTCAAAGGCGTGGGCCCGAAAACGGCTGCCATTGTCCTACTGTTCTCGTTGAACAAACCCGCTTTCCCGGTCGACACCCATATCCACCGCGTTACGCGCCGCTTAGGGTTAATTCCCAGAGCAGCGTCTGCCGAGCAAGCTCATTTTTTGCTCGCCGAACTCTTTGAGCCAAGCGATTACGCCTCAGCTCACCTCAATCTCATTCGACTTGGCAGAGAAATCTGTCAGGCGCGCACGCCCAAGTGTCCAATCTGTCCCCTGCAAGAGGAATGCGCCTATTACTGGAGGCAAGATCATCGATGAAAACACCCGAGACACCCCAACCCTTAAACCCCTCATCTGCCCCTGCTCGGAAAGGAAAAGGACGGCCTGCTTGGCAATCGCTTCTGGAAGCCGTATTGGCCAACTTGGAGCAGTTGCGCAATTATCCCCTTTCGCCCGAAATTCGGTCGGAATTGGATGCTACAATCGAGAAAGCCCGCCAATTGCCCCATTTGCTCTCCGAAGAGAATGAACAATTGCGATTGGCAGCCTTATACCGCGTTTCTCACTCTCTAGGCAGCACGCTGGACGTAGATGAAGTTTTAAATCAGGTCATGGATGCGGTCATCGATCTGAGCGGTGCAGAGCGAGGATTTCTCATGCTCCTAGACCCCGACACTGGCGAACTGCACCTGCGCGTGGCGCGCAACATGGAGCACGAAACCTTGCAAAGCAAAGATGCCGTCAGCCGCACGATCACCGAAGCAGTGGTGCGCAACAGTACGCCAATTTTGACCACCGATGCCCAAAGTGACCCGCGCTTTGCCCGCCAAGAGTCTATTGTGTTGCATTCCCTGCGCTCGATCATGTGCGTTCCCTTGCGTTCGCGCGGAGAGTTGATCGGTGTGGTTTATGTCGACAACCGTATCAGCGCTGGTGTCTTCACCAACGAAGATCTCAATCTGCTCAATGCTTTTGCTTCTCAGGCAGCAATTGCGATTGAGAACGCCCGTCTTTATGCTCGCACCGATCAAGCTCTGCAACAACGCTTATCCGAATTGGAAACGCTGACCCAAATCGACCGAGATTTGAACGCCAGTCTAAATTTTGAGCGTATTATGGAAATCACTCGCTCCTGGGCTTTGCGTGGCACGCAGGGGCTGCAGGCTTGGGTGCTGCTGAAGAACAGCAGCCAAAGATTGCAAATTGTCTCTGGACCCGCCGATGAATATCCTGCCAGCCTAGAGAGCCTGAATTTCGACCGAGAATGGAGAGCAAAGCCTATATGGCAAGAGGCAAATCAAACTCTCCTTGCTGCGCCCATTTTTCACGGCGGCAATTTTGCCGGGCTGATCGCTGTCCAAAAAGGTAGCCCCTTCACCGAGCAGGAAAGCCTTTTTTTGTCTCGCTTGGCGGCTCGAGCAGCAAACGCCATCGAGAATGCGCGCCTTTACGAGGCTGTCCAACAGGCAAATCAGGAAAAGAATCGCTTCATTTCGGTCATCTCTCACGAATTGCGCATTCCGATGACTTCGATTCGCGGCTATACGGATTTGCTGCGTCAACAAGCGGTGGGACCGGTCAACGAAAAGCAACGCAGCTTTTTAGAGACGATTCGCAATAACGTTGACCGTATGGCCGCGCTGATTTCCGATCTATCCGACATCTCGCGCATTGAGAGCGGTCGGTTGAAACTTGAACCGCGTCGCATCACTTTGCCGCAACTGGTCGAAGAGACTGTCATGACCTTACGTCCCAAATTAGACGAAAAAGGTCACCAGCTCTATTACGAAATCTCCCCTAACCTACCTGAAATTGTTGCCGATCCGAACCGCGTAAGCCAAGTTTTGACCAATCTGCTCACCAATGCAATCAAGTACACCCCCGCTGAAGGTTCAATTTGGTTACGGGCAAAACAACAAGGCGATTTAATTCATGTTGAGGTTCAAGATAGCGGCATTGGGATTGCCCCCGAAGATCAACAACGCCTATTTGAACAGTTCTTCCGCTCCGAAGACCGGGCGGTGCGCGAGGAACAAGGTTGGGGGCTCGGGCTAAATGTCACCAAGCAGTTGGTCGAACTGATGGGAGGAAAGATAGGCTTCTCCAGCCAACTTGGAAAGGGCTCAACGTTCTGGTTTACTCTCCCATTGGAAGGCAAAGCCCAATGAAACGTTCTGGCAAACGCCACCCCTTATTGATGTATCGGCGCACTCTAGACCGCCTCTGGCCTAGTTTATTCCTTTCCGGCGCCATTTTACTCCTTCTCGGCATCTATGTGCGCTTTGCTCAAACCCCCCTCGAAAAAGAAGAATCTGCTTGGCTGATGATCTCCGGGGCTTTGCTATTGATTTTGAGCCTCTTTTTTATCCTGTTGCGTTATGCCGCTTATGTGCAACCGCGCGCCGATCACCTGCGCTTTGTCACGCCTTTTCTACAGATGCGCATCTCCTACCGCCGCATTCGTTCCTCCCATGCGGCCGAGATCGGCGCTCTTTTTCCTCCCCAACGCATTTCGGGCTCGCTGCGTTCTTTTCTTGAGCCGTTTTATGGCAACACGGCAGTTGTTCTGGAAATGAATGGCTATCCCATCCCCAAACCCATCCTGAGGCTTTTTCTATCCAAGGCGATGTTTCATCCCCAGCAAGAAGCGTTAGTCCTCCTTGTGCCAGATTGGATTGCCTTTAGCGCCGAACTAGACAGCCTGCGCTCCCAATGGCTGAGCACATCGAGACGAAAGACATAAATTGCCGTGAGTTTTGCCCTTGTCATTTCGACGAGCGCAGCGAGGAGAAATCTTAGACTTCTCACTTCGCTTGAAGTAACATGTCGCATTGGTACGCTTCGCTCGAAGTGACATTGCCAAGGTGATAGCATTGTGCTGAACACAGGTTTAGCTTAGATTTCGTAGCAACGATTCAGTATCCTCTCGGTAACGTTCTCATTTGAAAGATGAGCAGTGTTCGGTAACATTATCTTTCCTATTCAACCACGCGCAAAAAGCGCCGTTTGCCCACTTGTAAAATTCCGGCGTGGGGAAAAGGCTGGGCGGCGTCGCTCAGCGTCTCGCCATCCAAGCGCACGCCTTGTTGTTCAATCAGACGGCGTCCCTCGCTCTTACTGCCGACCATTTTGGCTGCCAATAAAACATCGAGGACGGTTTGCCCGGCTTGTAACTGGTAAACAGGCATTTCTTCAGGCGCCCCGCCCTGTTGAAAGACCCGCACAAAGTTTTGCTCTGCTTCCAGAGCCGCCTGTTCGCCGTAAAAGATTTCGGTGATCTCGCGGGCGAGCTTCATCTTCACGTCGCGGGGATGATATTTGCCACTTGTCATCCCTTCTTCGAGGTCTTGGATCGTTGCACTCGACCAACGTGTTACCAGACGGAAATAACTGCCCATGGCAAAATCGGGGATACTCATCACCTTGCCGTACATGTCTTCAGCGGTACTGTTCAAAGGGATATGATTGCCTAGCGACTTACTCATCCGCACCACGCCATCGGTGCCGGGCAAGATCGCCATGATGATGGGAATATTGGGCTTTTCTCCCAGAAAGGTCATAATCTTGCGCGCTGCGGTGGCGATATTGAAAAGTTGATCGGTGCCACCCACCTGACAATCGGCTTTTAGAGCATAGGCATCATAGCCTTGCATGAGGGAATAAAACGTCTCGTGCAAGTAAATCGGGTCATTGCGCTCCCAGCGCAGGCGAAAATTCTCGCGGGTGAGGAATTGTTGGATGGTGAAATTCGAAGCCAAGCGGATCAAATCGGCGAAGGTTAGCTTAGAGAGCCATTCGGCGTTGTAGCGGATGATCGTCTTTTGGCGGTCTAGGACTTTATAAGCCTGTTCGGCGTAAGTGCGGGCATTGCGCTCCACCTCTTCGGGTGAAAGCTGGGGACGTAAGACATCTTTATCTGAGGGGTCACCGATCAGAGATGTATAGGTACCGATCAAAAAGGTTACCTCGTGCCCCAACTCTTGGAACTGGCGCAGTTTGCGCATGGTAATGGTGTGGCCAAGATGGAGATCGGCGGTACGCGGGTCATAGCCACAGTAGACGCGCAACGGTCGCCCTTCTTGATCAGCTTCGACCAAGCGTTGGCGCAGTTCCTCGGTAAAGGCTTTTTTGAGTTCCTCGTCCCCGTACTCTGTGCCGCGCATAAGGTATTCAACTTGTTGGTCAATGGTCATTGAGGTTGTCATGTGCAACTCCAGTGTTAAGTTTCACTCGTCCTTGAGTGAAGGATTTCTTGCCTCTCGTAGAAACTCAGTCCCACGTAGTGGATACGGTCAAGCACCTCTGCGTCATCAAGCCAACGCAAAATGGTGACATCCAGCCGATAGGGCGAAAGCAAATCTTAGCATGTTAGCATCCAGCAAACATCTTCTCCTGTAAAGAAACTCCAAAAAACCGGGCTAGGGATAGCTTCTTAATTTTACCTCACCTTGTTTGAAGCAAGTTAACGTGAGTGTAGGAGGGTTTTTATTGAATTGCTCAGAATCGGTTTGTTCAGTATAATAAGGATAGAGACTCCCCAAAGGCCTACCCAGCCCCGATGTAACCCTGACATCCCTATATTCTCCCCTCCACACTATCCTTTATATAACTTCATCATCGGCACGCGGGCAGCGCTAACGACTAATGGGAAGTGGTATGCACGAAGAGAAACCTGCTTTCCCTCTTCTGAGAATTTCTTTATTCGGTCGGCAAGAGGTTTGGCGCGGTTCTGAGAACCTGCCACCGCTGGCTACCCAAAAGACTCAATCCCTGCTCGCCTACCTGATCATCCACCGCAACCAAAGCCATAGCCGTCAAAAGCTGGCGACCCTCTTTTGGGGAGATTACGATGAGCCTCGTGCCCTCCACTCGCTGGCTACGGCGCTGTGGCGCATCCGTAAACAATTGGGTGAAGAGTTTCTGATGACGGATGCAGAAACAGTGCAATTTAACCCCCTGTTTCCTTACTGGCTGGATGTGGCGGAATTTGAAGAACGATTGCTCGGCGCTAAGATGGATGCAAAGCGCTTGAATAACGCCTCGGTCACTCAGTTGGCAGAGGCTGTAGAACTCTATCGCGGGGATTTTCTCGAAGGACTTTATGAGGATTGGTGTTTGGATGAGCGCTATCGCCTAGAGTGGCTCTATCTCCAAGCATTGAGAAAGTTGATCGATTGGCATGAACAACAAGGCAGCGCTCTAGCGTTGTTAGCTTATGCTCAATCTTACCTTGCCCACGATCCATTGGATGAAAAAGTCCATCTTTCTGCCATGCGTGCCTATATGCAGCAAGGTGACTTGCTTGCAGCGCGAAGGCAATGGCAGCGTTGCTGTGAGACACGCTTAGCGGAACTTCACCTGCTCCCCTCCCCGCTCATGATCGAACAGGCAAAGAGCATTCTTGGGCCCCTATTCACCCTCCCTGCAAAACCTGCTAAGCCTCAATCCGAAGAACGGGTTCGCCAAATGAGCTACGATCGCTCCCCCTTTGTGGGCCGTGGAGAGGAAATGAGTGACCTGACAACCCTATGGGAAAAGTCCTTGCAAGGTCAAGGCATAACCGTATTTCTAGCAGGAGAAGCGGGGGTTGGCAAAACTCGTCTAGTGGAAGAATTCTCTTCGCTGGTTAGCCGCAGTGGAGGACTTGTAGCCCATAGCCATTGCTACGACCCAGAACGGGATTTGCCATTCCAACCGATTTGCGAGGTCGTAGAGACACTTCTTCAGAACGATCTGGCTTTGCTTCAGGAAATCCCCAATTGGCAACGGCAAGAACTTGCCCGCCTTTTACCGGCGATAGAACCACACCGAGCAAAAATAGAACCTGACCTGACCCGAGTACAACCAGAACAGCAAGCTGTCTTGTTCCAGTCGGTTGCTTTCCTTATCCATCACTTTGCAAAGCGAAACCCGCTGCTGCTCGTGATAGAGGATTTGCACTGGGCAACCGACACAACCCTGACAGTCCTGCACTTTATAGCACGCCAGATTTCTTCATCCCCGATTTTGATCTTAGGGACATTTCGTCAGGAGGAAATTGGGCAATGTCCCAAACTGGAGAGTATGGTCGCTCAACTGGTGCGAAACGAACAGGCGCAGGTCTTATTTTTGGAACGCTTGTCGAAAGGTGCAGTTTTAGAACTAATCCAGCGAATGAATGGAATTGACCTAACTGCTGACGAGGTAGAACGCTTGTACGCCTACACGGAGGGAAATGCCTTTTACACCCTTGAGACATTGCGCGCCTATGCTGAAACCAATCAAAAACAGGATGCTTTCCCAATTGCAAAGAGTGTTCAGGCCCTGGTTAAGTCGCGTCTTAGCCAGCTTTCTCCCTTAGCCAATAAACTCATTGCTTGTGCGTCTGTCGCCGGCAGAAGTTTTGATTTTGATCTGCTCCGAGAAGTGCTCGACCTTGATGAAGAGGTAGCCTTAGAGGGCATAGAAGAGTTATTGCGCAGAGGATTTTTGCGGGAAGGGAGCAGTACGATTAGGGCGGATTATGAATTTGTCCATCAGATTGTTCAAGATTGCGCCTATCATCAAATTCATCATCGCCGCCGCCAGCACTTCCATCGCAAGATCGGCGAAGTGTTAGAAAGCACCCTCGTTGATCCATCCCTTCAGGCGGCTTCCTTAGCCTTTCACTTTGACGCCGGCGGTAATCTTCAAAAGACCCTTCTTTATCATCATCTCGCCGCCCAGCGGGCAACGGCTGTCTTTGCCTGGCAAGAAGCAGAGCAACATCAAGGTCGCGTACTAGAGATTCTAACCAGGCTCGACCCGGCTGTATCTCAGCAAGATACCGCCAATCGTTATGGAAAAGTGCTTGCCGAGCGTGCGGAATTACATTATCTGCAAGGTAACCTCATCGAACGCGATCGAGACTTGGAAGCACTTCAACAATTGGCAGCTCAAACCCAAAACGACCGCTTACAGCTCCAAGCCTGCATGAGTCAGACTTGTTATCTCAATTTGGATGCGTGCTATGAACGGGCGGTTGCTTTGGCAGAGGAAGGTATTACCCTAGCCAGAAAACTCACCGACTTCCAAGCTCAGGGTTACTTGCTCTCTCAGCTTGGCTTTGCCTACTACTTTCTAGGTAAACCCCAATTTGCCCTTCAAGCGCTTGAGCAAGCGTTGATGTTACTCCCAGCAGATGACTGTGAAACCCGCCGCCATATCCAGCATATTTTGGGGTATGTCCATTTTCATATCGGTTATTACCCTCTAGCTCTTGAGAACCAGCAACAAGCCTATCGCTGCCATCAGAAGTTAGGCGACTTTAATGGGATGGTGTGGGCAGGATTAGATATCGGAGCAAGCAACCTACAGTTGGGACGATTGGAGGAAGGGGAGCAAGCCATTACCGAGCACTTACACTTGGCGCAACAAATGGGCGCCCGCTCGGCTGAGGCGTATGGTTTAAACCAATTGGGGCATTTGAAGTTGAAACAAGGCAAGGGCTCAGCGGCGATCGATCTCTTTCAGCAATCTCTATCTCGGCAGGAAGGATTGCGCACCGAACACGGGCGCGTGGCAGCTCAATTAGGGATCGGTTTTGCCTATCTTCACCTTGGAGCCAATGCAAAAGCACGGAATTGGTTGGAAACAGCGATTGAAGCCGCGCGCCGCATCAACCATCGGCGCCGGTTGGTTGAAGCGCTGCTAGGTTTGGGGTTGACGGAGATCACTGCCCATCATTTTAGCGAGGCAAAGTTGTGTTTGTCCGAAGCGGTGGAGATCGCCCGAGATTGCCAATCCCTAGGTAACCTTGCGGCTGGGTTCGCTGCCCTTGCCCGCCTCTATCGCCGAAAAGGAGAGCTTGAAGCGGCTCTCCACGATGCCGTTGAGGCGGTTCAACTCTCTCAGGAATTGGGAATCGCTGTCTGCGAGATGTGGGCTGAGTTAGAAATGGGATTAATCCATCTTGCTCGGGGAGAAAATGACTCGGCCTTGAAACACATCCAACGGGCAGTGGCGTTAACTTCCTGCAGGGATGAGAGTTGGATCGGCAGAGAGCAAATCTTTCGAGCTTATGCTCTCGTGCTGCACGCCCTAGGTTGCGAACGGGAAGCACAGGAGCAAGAGTTGTTGGCGCACCAAATGATTGCGACAAAAATGAACTGGATTGTGGATGCAAGATTACGTTCAACTTTCCGAAAAGCTGTGAACTGCACGCCCTAGACGGCAAGAGCAACTTTCTGCAGGCTCTCAACCTGTGAGATTTTTATCTCACTTGTTTGAAGGCTTTTTCCCATTTGATAGTTTTTTGATATCCCTTTGCTAGACTGCAAGTAGAGTAAGGCAGTCCGTTTTTGTTTTTCAGAGGATTGATGCCAAACCTTTTTGACCAATCCCAGAACACCTTCATCATCCGTTTTTGGCGGGAGTGGCAGGGCGAGAATACACAGCGGAGGTTAGGGTGGCGAGGGCGCATTGAGCACATTCAAAGCGGCGAAGGAATGGTCTTCTCTGAACAACAACAAATGCTTGCCTTTATTGAACGTTTTGTTCACCCTTTGTCTATGCCGCCCGAGGAAGGTGAAAAACGATTCTGAGCTCAACAAGAATGGATAAGGATCAATAAAAAAGTGATGTTGTGAAGCGGAAAGGGGCATCTGAGCTCAGAGAAAGGCAGATAGGTCCGATTTATCTAATTTTTTAGGAGAAAGAGCCATGACTAAAATAGAAAAATCAATTTTTATCAACGCCCCTGTGGAGGAAGTTTTTGCCTTTATGTCGAATCCTGAGAACCTACCAGTCATCTGGCCCAGCCTACAGGAGGTCAAGAACGTGCAGCCCTTATCGAATGACGGCTATAGCTATGACTGGATCTACAAGATGGCTGGCATGCGTATCGAAGGTCATGCGGAGTGGACTGAGTTCGTCAAGAATCAACGCATCGTGAATAAGAACGAAGGCGGCATTCCCAGCATTTTCGTCTGGACCTACCAACCGGAGAGCAACGGCACGCGGGTTGCGGTGAGTGTGGATTACACCATCCCCGGCGTAGTTTTAGGTAAGCTGACCGAGCCGATCATCCATAAGATGAATGAACAAGAAGCCGAAACCGTCCTAGCCAACTTGAAGGCCCGCATGGAAAGATGAAGCAAGTGTCCGCTGCTAGTTGCCTTTTGGATGGCGGCGGACAACACAAATTAAAGAATTCCCTATGCAGATCAGAACCTCTGGCGCGCCTTTCTTGATCGGATTGCTGCCGCTTATCGCCGCCTTCTGCGCTCCGTCTGCCGCAGCGCCGACCGTTGTGTCAAAGGCACCGCCGGCCCCCATTCAGGCAACTCTTCCGCCTACTCCTGTTATGTTTCGGATTTGGTTCGGCGGAGAGCGCCGCCTTCACCGTAGTCTCTAAAATGGGTGGCTTGCTCTCCAACATCCGCATGGAAAATAACAACGCCTACTACAACCACACCTACTCACCAGCGATTGACCACCGTTCAGTCGCCGAGACCGCCGCCGAGGATTGGGACGGCGAGCCGAGCCCCGGCGGCGTTGGCTATGACATCGGTGCGGATAATTGGTGGATGGCTGGGATCTACCTGCTGCTGGTGAGTAGATTCAATACCGCCATCCTGTCCCACGCCAGCCCACGGTTGGTAACAGGTGAGTGGGAAGGAAACGTAGCGCAAGAGTTATCTTGCGCTACAAAGCCTCATCTTCTCCAAATTGGGTAGGTGGTTACGATAGAGTTACGAGCTTGAGGAGAAAGCACGATGAAAACCAAGCTTATTCTCACCATTCTGGTCCTGTCCGTCCTGACCCCAGCGCTCACGGTATCCTCCGGTCAGGCGCAGGGGCCCGGCCCTCAGGGAGGCGCAAGCGTCCAGGCCGCCCTGGGCACCGCCTTCACCTACCAGGGTCAACTCAAGAGTGGTGGGATGCCAGTTAATGGCAACTGCGACTTCCAATTTGGTCTGTGGGATGCCGCCAGCGGTGGCGCACAGATCGGCGCGGCCCAAACCAAGACCAGCATCGCGGTGAACAACGGCTTTTTCACCATTGTCAACCTGGACTTTGGTGCAGGTGCATTCCAAGGCGACGCCCGTTGGCTGGCAATCGCTGTCCGTTGTCCAGCAGGGAGTGGCTCCTACACCCCCCTTACCCCGCGCCAAGTATTGACCCCGGCGCCCTATGCGCTTGCCCTGCCGGGCTTATGGACGCAGCAGAACGCCACCAGTCCCAACCTCATCGGCGGCTACAGTGGCAACAGCGTGACGGGCGGTGTGGTGGGTGCCACCATTGGCGGCGGGGGTGCGGCGGGTAGCATCAACCGCGTGACCGATAACTATGGCACGGTAGGAGGCGGGAGCAACAACCGGGCGGGCGGTAACTACAGCCTGGGCGGCACAATCGGCCAGCCGGATGCAGGGCAAGTTTCTAACATGCCCTACATCCTGCTCGGCGGCTATTGGGGCGGCGCAGTGGCCCGGCACTGCATCTACCTGCCACTGGTGCTGCGCAACTATCCCTGATTGGATGTTAGGCAGCCGGCA
>CALFWB010000008.1 GCA_937928795.1 uncultured Anaerolineales bacterium | reverse complement strand
TTGCCCAGCGAGTGCTGCACCGTTGCCCAGTGCGACGGGGCGGACTCGCGGCGGTATTCCAGCAGGGCGTTCCGGTAATGTTCCTCGGCGGCCTGGGCGTGCGCCTCCTCCCCGCTGCGCTCATAGCGGCGGGCGAACAGGGTGCCCAGCGAGTGCTGGGTCATCGCCCAATCGGACGGGGCGGTCTCGCGGCGGCGGATTTCCAGGGCGTCCTGGTAATGTTCCTGGGCGGCCTGGGCATGCGCCTCTTCCCCGCTGCGCGCATAGCGGAGGGCGAACAGGTTGCCCAGCGAATGCTGCACCGTTGCCCACTGAGACGGGGCGGACTCGCGGCGGTATTCCAGCAGGGCGTTCCGGTAATGTTCCTCGGCGGCCTGGGCGTGCGCCTCTTCCCCGCTGCGCTCATAGCGGCGGAAGAACAGGGTGCCCAGCGCGTGCTGGGTCATCGCCCAATCGGACGGGGCGGCCTCGCGGCGGTATTCCAGCAGGGCGTTCCGGCAATGTTCCTCGGCGGCCTGGGCGTGGGCCTCCTCCCCGCTGCGCTCATAGCGGCGTAAGAACAGGTTGCCCAGCGAGTGCTGCACCGTTGCCCAGTGCGACGGGGCGGACTCGCGGCGGTATTCCAGCAGGGCGTTCCGGTCATGTTCCTCGGCGGCCTGGGCGTGCGCCTCCTCCCCGCTGCGCTCATAGCGGCGTAAGAACAGGTTGCCCAGCGAGTGCTGGGTTATCGCCCAGGCCTGCGGCGCTTGCTGACGAGAAAAGGTCTGGCTGATTTCATCAAAGAGCCTTTCGGCTTGCGTTGCCCAGGAGAGGTCGCCGCTGACTTCATACAGACGAGCACAAGCATTCGCCAAATTGCCGCGCGCATTTGCCGCCAGAAACGTTTGCCCCTCCTGGTCCGCCCTGGCAATCAGGTCTTGCCAGCCTTGCAGCACCTGCGGCCAGAGAGCCGGGTTGTTTTCTGCCCTGGATTGCAGGGCAAGCAGTTCCTGGAAACGGCGGTCGAGGTCGGAAGCAGGCCGGGGGGACAGGCGCTCCAGCCGCGCGCGCAAGTCGGGGCGGGAGTCGAGCAGGCGCTGCAGGTCTTCCGGCGAGCGAATTTCCACGCCGCTGCGGGCGAGTTCTTCCAGGATTGCGCGCAGGTCGGGGGGGAGTTGGGCAGCCATTGCTTCTCGCATCTTTTCTTGTGCCGCCTCCAGTCCTTCGGTCAGCGCCAGGGGCAAGAGGGATCACGGGAGGGCGGGCAGGCCCTGCGCCAGCCATTCGTCTTGCCAGGCAGGGCCGAGGCTCGCGCGCAGGCGCGTCAGCAGGGCGCGGGCGTGTTCCTGGTCTTGTTCGGCGGTGGTGGATTGGGCGGGGGAGAAGAGGAAGGGAGGCAGACCCCCACCCCGCCCCTCCCCCTTGGAGGGGGAGGGAGTATAGAGCAAAAGCGGAGCATCAGCCTGACCCACAGGCCCGCAATTCGGGCAGGTGAGTTCGTGCAGGCGGCCCTGCCTGACTTGTTCAAGCAGGTCGGGGCGCTCGGCGGCATCCACGATGAGCCAGAGTTCGGCACGGATGCGCGTTCCGCAGCGGGGGCAATCGAGTTCGGCGGTTTCTTGGAAGGAGTGGGGCATAGGCTTCTCCCGGCTGTGCCCTAGTGGGGGCATCTCTTGGTGGATGGAAATGCGAATTTCTGTAATTATAGCGCAAAAGCGCGCGGGAAAACAACTGTAGGACAACTCCTGAGGAGTTGTCTACGGTGTCACAAGTCTCCAGACGTGTGCTACTATCCCCCAAAATGTCTCGCGCTAGCAAGACTTGCGTGAATATTGTAGGACAACTGCTAGCAGTTGTCCTACATGTTTTCTACTCTAGCAGTTGTCCCACACGTTTTCTACGCTACCACTTCTCCTTCCACCACTTCCACGCCAACCGAAAACGTCAAGCCGGTGGCGCTGCGATCCACCCGAATGGTGTCGCCTTCCTTGAACTCGCCGCCCAAAATCTTGAGCGCCAAGGGGTCTTGCAGCTCACGCTGGATGGCACGTTTGAGCGGGCGGGCGCCGAAATCGGGGTCATAACCCACCTCGGCGAGGTACTCACGGGCTGCTTCGGTGACCTCCAACGTGAAGCCACGCTCCTGAAGCAGGGCGGAAATGCGCCGCAATTGGATATCCACGATGCCGCTCAGGTGCTGGCGCGTGAGCGGATGGAAGAGGACGATCTCATCGACGCGGTTGAGGAACTCCGGGCGGAAGTGCATCTGTAGCACGCGCGTGATCTCGTCGCGGCTCACTCGCCGTCCCCCCTCCCAAAGCTGATTGCCCAAGTTGCTGGTCATGATCACCAGCGTATTGCGGAAGTCCACCGTGCGTCCGTGCCCATCCGTCAGACGACCATCATCGAGCAGTTGCAGCAGGACGTTGAAAACCTCGCTATGGGCTTTTTCGATCTCATCGAACAAAACCACGCTATACGGGCGGCGGCGCACGGCTTCGGTCAACTGACCGCCTTCTTCGTAGCCCACATAGCCCGGCGGCGCACCGACCAAACGCGAGACGGTATGCTTCTCTTGATACTCGCTCATGTCGATGCGGATCATCGCCCGTTCGTCGTCGAACATAAACTCAGCCAAGGCGCGGGCTAATTCCGTTTTGCCGACGCCGGTCGGTCCGAGGAAGATAAACGAACCGATCGGGCGGTTGGGGTCTTGCAAGCCGGCTCGGGCGCGGCGCACGGCGTTGGAGACCACCCGCACGGCATCCTCCTGACCGACGACGCGCTCGTGTAGGCGTTCTTCCATGTGAATCAGCTTTTGCGTCTCGGCTTCCAACAAGCGTGAGACCGGGATGCCCGTCCAGCGCGCTACCACTTGGGCGATCTCCTCGGCGTCCACCTCTTCCTTGAGCAGGGCGCCGTCCTTTTGCAATTCCTTCAAGCGGGCTTCGCTCTGCAGCAACTGTTGCTCAAGCTCGCGCAGCGTACCGTAGCGCAGGCGGGCGACCGTTTCGAGTTGGTTGAGGCGCTCAGCCCGTTCCATTTCATAGCGGGTTTGCTCAATCTGCTCTTTGATCGCCTGCAGTTGGGTGATGACTTCCTTTTCCGCTTGCCAGCGGGCGTGCAATTGGTTGGATTGCTCGCGCAGGTCGGCTAAGTCCTTCTCGATGCGCTCCAAGCGTTCAAGCGAGGCTCTATCTTTTTCCTTCTTCAGGGCTTCGCGTTCGATCTCCAGTTGCAGGATTTGGCGATCGACATCATCGAGGGCTTGCGGTTTGGAGTCGATCTCGGTGCGCAAGCGGGCAGCCGCCTCGTCGATCAGGTCAATGGCTTTGTCGGGCAAGTGACGATCGGCGATATAGCGATGGCTGAGGGTGGCGGCGGCGATCACGGCCGGATCGGTGATGCGCACGCCGTGATGCACCTCATAGCGCTCCTTCAAGCCGCGCAGGATGCTGATTGTCTCTTCTACGGTCGGCTCGTCAATCAGCACCGGCTGGAAGCGGCGCTCTAGGGCGGGGTCCTTTTCCACATGCTTGCGGTATTCATCCAGCGTGGTGGCGCCGATCATGTGCAGTTCGCCGCGCGCCAGCATCGGCTTGAGCATATTGCCGGCGTCCATGGCGCCTTCGGCTGCCCCAGCCCCGACCACGGTGTGCATTTCGTCAACGAAGAGGATCACCTCGCCGGCTGCATCGGAGATTTCCTTCAAAACGGCTTTCAGGCGCTCCTCAAACTCGCCGCGATATTTAGCGCCGGCCACCAAAGCGCCCATATCCAACTGCACCAAGCGCTTGCGTTTCAAGCCTTCCGGCACGTCTCCTTTGACAATGCGCTGTGCCAAGCCCTCCACCACGGCCGTCTTACCAACGCCGGGTTCGCCGATCAGAGCCGGGTTGTTCTTAGTGCGCCGCGAGAGGATTTGGATGACACGGCGGATCTCTTCATCGCGGCCGATAACCGGGTCGAGTTTGCCTTGACGGGCGAGGGCGGTCAGGTCACGTCCGTATTTTTCCAGCGCCTGATAGGTGGCTTCCGGCGTCGGCGAGGTGACGCGCTGCGTGCCGCGGATGCTTGCCAAGGCTTTGAGGATGGCATCCTTGACCAGTCCATATTGTGCCAGGCGTTTGCCTTCGATGCTGTCGGTTAAGCCGAGCAGAAGATGTTCGGTGGAGACATATTCGTCTTGCATCCCTTTGGCATAGCGTTCGGCGGCTTCAAGGGCATCAACCGTTGGGCGCGCCAGCCCGATTTCGCCGCCGGAACCGTAAACTCGCGGCCGTCTCTCTAACTCGTTCTGAACTTCCTCGCGCAAAGCCAGGACGCTGCCAGCCACGCGCGTGACAATCGCCGGGACGACGCTATCTTCCTGACGCAGCAAAGCCAATAAGAGGTGAGCCGGTTCGATCGCCTGGTGATTATAGTCTCTGGCGATCGACTGCGCAGCATAGATGGCTTCTTGGGATTTTTGAGTGTATTTCTCTAAATTCATACCTCCTCCTTCTCAATTTCCTAGCCGAGCGGCGGCATGGTGCGAACGAACTCGGCCGAGTCGGTTTAGCTTGCACCGCTCTCGCTAGGCGTTTCCCGATCTTCTAGGGTGATTTCGTAAGTTGCCGTTTCAAATTTTTGCAAAAAGCCAAGCACATCGAAGAAAACTTTTTGCAATCCGTATTTCTGCGAGAAGAGCCGATTGACCCAGTCAGCCGTCTTGGCATCCACTGGGTGAGCGTTGCCCTTTACCCAAGTGCCGATCACTTCGCCTTGCACTTTACAAGGCGCAACCCGCACCTGCGAAAAGTTGCGTAGGCGCTTTGCCTTGCCCGACTTGGCGCCGGTGCGCACATACAGCTTGTCTTCATGTTCAACAAACCAAACCGGTGTGCGTACCCCGTTGCCGTTGCGGCGATAGGTTTCCAGATTGAGATATTTCTGACCGGCAAATTGCTTTAAGGCAGAACTCGTTTGCATGTTTCTTCTCCTTACCAATCACAATCTCTGTTCGCCTAGTATAGGGAGCGAGGATAAGAAACGTATCAGCATAATGTTAACCCTTTATTGGAATAACTGCTGGCAGCGTTGATCGGATTTGGAAAATGGAGGTTTGACTCCACTTGGCTGCTGTAACCGAAGCTTGAATCTGGGCAGGCAAGACGGCGGCGGAGGCTGACGTTTTAGAAGATTAAAAAGCCCTCTTGGTACTTTTGGGGGATTGTTGATCGTAACAATCTATGTTATAGTAGCGTTAAGTCAATCTATTTTCATGCGCAAGGCGCATCGAAAGGGCAAACTCATCGCAAGGTGGGGACGCAAAGCTGAGGGTCTATTTCCATTTTGGAATAGATAGTCTGGCTGCCGTGGGCGGAAACAACGGCAGTTTTTTGTTCTTAAGGAGGTTTGTTTCTATGAATACAAAGAAAAACTGGGGAAAGAAGCGTAATTCCATTCATCTCTTCCTAGTGGGCACGGGCTTGCTGATACTTGGCTTAGTGCTCAGCGTTTTCCCGCTGAGCAGGGGGCTGGCTGCTCCCAGCGATCCAGGGGAGATGAGCTTACAAGGCGAAGCGCAACCGATGGGCGGTCTAGGGGGGGAAACCCTGTGTGTCAATCACACTTGGGTAGATATCACCTCTTATAGAGTCAAAGGCACGATCGGGAGTTCTTCGAAAGAATTCCTTACCGCACGCGCCAAATTAACCTTCCCAGACAATTCGGTCAAATACGCCTTTTGTACCGATATCCATCACACGGTCGGGAGCAAAGAAACCTATTGTCTGGATACGGGCTTCTATTCGGATTGGCGCATCGCCCGGCTGGTGAACAATTACCCTCCGGATGATGATAAGGAGCTCAACGCAGCCCGCCAGGCAGCAGTTTGGCATTTCAGCGATGGGTTTGATTTGGATCAGACCGATCCCACCACAGAGGGCTCGGCCATTGATAATGCAGTCAGGACACATTACAATGCCATTCTGGCTTCAATCCCATCCCAAATGCCCCCAGAATACGAAGCTGGCAACGTCTCGATCACCATCACGCCGCAGAACGCCACCAACTTCTTGCCCGGCCAGGGGGTTCACCCCTTCACTGTGACGCTCAAAAAGGGGGATAAACCGCTGGTGGGGAAGACGATTAACGTTTCAACAACTTTCGGCACGCTCAACCAAACCAGTGGGGTGACCGACTCCAATGGACAGGTTAACTTTACGGTTACCTCGGATACCGCCGGCAGTGCGACCCTCACAGCAACCGCCACGGTTGTGATCCCGGCTGGGTCACGCTTTATTCACAAGACCAACCCAACCGGCCGACAACGCTTGGTGTTAGGCGAATCCATCCAGACGACCGTCCAAGCCACGGCCTCCAAGACCTGGGTTGATGCTGAGAACCTGATCATCGCTCACAAGTTTGAGGATAAAAACTATAACGGTGTCCAAGACGCTGGCGAACCCAATTTGTCCGGCTGGGAGTTCACTCTACAGCTCCCAGACGGCAGTAGCTCTACAGCCAGCACAGGGACGGATGGCAAAGCCTATTTTTATAACCAGGTTTCGGCAAATGGCACCTACACCTTAACTGAAACCCTAAAGCCCAATTGGACCAACAGCACCCCACTCAGCCAGTCTAAGGAAAGAAGCGATAGTGATCCTTGGAAGCAGTGGATTGCCCATTTCGGCAATGCCCAATATTCCTTGATCACCGTCATCAAATATGAGGATCGAAACGGTAACAAGCAGCAGGATAATGATGAACCCACCCTGCCCGGCTGGCAGTTCTACCTCTACGAGAAATCCGGAAGTGAATGGTTGCAACTCAGCGGCGGCAGCACCGGCCCGCATGGCAGCTTGAGCTTCAGCGATCTGCTGGCAGGCGATTATAAAGTCGTCGAGAGTCTCATTGGAGCTGAATACTATAACACCACTGGGATGGAGCAGGAGATTACCCTGATCTACCCCGAGCATCGAACGTTATCCTTCGGCAACCGCCGCTACGATATGGATTATGGCGATTTGCCAAATGAGTATGGGATGACCTTGTTCTCCGAAGATGGGGCTCGTCACAAGCCGATCCTCTGCCAAGCATCTGAGGAGAACTGTGATGTCTGGCTTGGGACGCACCGCGATGCTGAATACGAGGGCAATCCGCATAGCGCGGCAACCGGTGACGATGGCCACAACACCAACGACGAAGACGGCGTGGTGCGCAGCACAAGCTGGGGCGGTGGCAGCGGCAAGGTTTTCGTCACCGTCAACGGTCCGTCTTGTCTGATGGGCTGGGTGGATTTTGCGACCGTCAATGAAGAGGATGAATTGGTGAATTTAGCTCCTGACTTTAAGTTCACCGAAGTGATCAGCGGCACAACCTACACTGAGAAGGTCATCGACAACCATTACTTAGGGAATGGAACGCATGAACTCACCTTTGCTTTACCCCTCGATTTCGCCAACACCGTGGTGTTTGCCCGCTTCCGCTTATCGCCTTATGACCCCTCAAAGGGTAATAGCAGAGGACAGTGCAATCAACCTGCGGCCGCTTTGACCGGCTTGGTGATCGGCGGTGAAGTGGAAGACTACTACTGGCAATTTGGACCTACCGCCGTAGAGATGAGAAAGCTCAGTGCGGCTCCGCAACAATCTGCAGGCGGCCTTGGCTTAGCCATGCTCGGGCTTGGAGCTAGCCTAACCGCATTCTTTGTTGGGCGGCGACGCCGAAAATAATCGGGCGCAAGGACAAAAGGAGATAACCGATGAACGAATCAGAGCGCAAAGAATACGCTGCCCCAGCGATCGTGCTGGAGATGGAATTGGAAACCCGCGCTGGATCTTCCATAGGTCCTTCTTTGGATGAACTTCTAGAAGAGGAATAAACTCGGCAGCAAAGGATCAGTGAAAGGCTGCAAGCAGAAAAACTTGCTTGCGGAGGGGATACTAACAGGGTTTCTTCAGGGCAACGCAAGAGGTTGCCCTGAAGTGCTTTTTGAGTGGCGCAGGGTGCGCGCAGCGAGGAGAGTAGCCCTCACCCCTTCGACAGGCACTTCGGCAAGCTCAGTGCGGCGCTCAGGGCAATGCCCCAGCCCCTCTCCCAGCGGGCGAGGGGAGCTTCTCCCTTCGCCCTCTGGGCGAAGGGATGAGGGCACAAGGGTTTATCCTAAGCGGAGCTTGCTACTTCGAAAAGAGCCTAACATTAAATATTTGAAAAGCCCTAGGGAGCACTGGCAGGGGATGATGGTTAACACTTGCCTTTTGGTATAATCCTAACCATGCTCCGTAAGAAAAACCCTGAAGACTTGACCGAGGAGGAATTACGCTGGTTACTGGTGGAGAAGCGTCGCGCCGCTCGACAGGCACGCTTACAACACTATCGGCGCAGCGGACGGACGCTTTCACTCTTGCCCGATGAAAGCGCTCTGACCGTACAACCGCTGCGGTCTAGCGTAGAGGAGATCAGCCTCGATGAGGAAACCTCGCCGCCTCCCTCCATGCGCCGCCGCAAAGCGCTGGATGCCCTTCTCCTGTTCGTTGAAATTGTGGCGGTGGCTGGCTTTCTCTTCGTAGTTTTCAACGGACTGAGTCTAATTCGCGAGTTGAATCGCGAGGTGGCGGCTGCACTAGAACAGCCCACCTTAACCCCCACACCTTTACTGATGGCTGTGGTCTTGCCTTCGGGTCACACACCGCCGAATTCTTTAGGCGGAGCACGCCCAAACGAAGCCGAAATTCCAGAACACCTTCGCCCGATTGTGCAATCGCTTGCTAGTTTACCCCTTCCCACCCCTAGCCCCCAACAGGCTATCCGCATTCAAATTCCGGCGATTAAGGTGGACGCACCGGTGGTTCAGGGCGATGGTTGGGAACAGCTCAAGAAAGGGGTAGGGCAAAGCCTAGGCACGCCCAATCCCGGTGAAAAAGGCAACCTTGTCCTTTCGGCGCATAATGATATTTTCGGTGAGATCTTTCGCGACCTCGATAAGCTACAAAAAGGCGATCAGGTGATTCTTTACACCAGTCAGCGTTCGTTTACCTATGTTGTAGTCTCCACCCAGATTGTCGAGCCAACTGCGGTCGAAGTCATGGCTCAGACGAGTGAGCCGATCGTTACCCTCATCTCGTGTTATCCTTATCTGGTTGATAATCAACGCATCGTCGTCGTGGCGCGTCTGCAAAACGGCGGTTGAGGCGATCTTTTTAAGGAGTTTAGAATGAGCAAGAAGACCAAGCGTTCATCTCGCAGTTCAGCGGCTCGCTCCAGTGAGCCGACCCCTGCAGTGGCGGTAACCCAATCCGTCCAAAGCGCTCTGCCGGGCGCCCGCAGCAGTGAGAAGGGCTTTAACCCCGATTATTCGGATGTGATCAAGGATCTCAAGCGCATCGGCACGCTGGCAGGGACGTTTTTTGTCCTTATGATCTTGCTGTCGTTCTTTCTCAAGTAGGGAAATCCCTGTCAGCCGAGCATTCTGGCGGGCATTCAAACCCCAAGCCTTTTCTCCTCTGCTGGGCAGAGAGGGAGGAGTATCTCTCCCTTGTCCTTCGGATGGAGGATCAAGTTAAGGGCTTACAAGATCGGTGATGGAAGAAACTGAATTTCAATCTCGCCCGCGTTGGTCGTTGCCGACAAAATTTACCGTCAGCCTGATGAGGTTGGGGCTGGTGGTTTATCTGCTTTTATGTCACCTTTACGCCAACCTATGCGATTTAGACCCTTTCCCGATCATCAGCAGTTCCCCCTTGCCGCCGCCCAACCCACGTTGGTGGCAAAAGAACAAAGTCCACCCGCAAGTACCCGATCCGCTTGAACGAGGAGAGAAACCATGACTCCCTTGCCCGACTATTCACCAGCTAGCTCGCCCAAATGGGGCGCTACGACCAAACTGATTGTCGGGCTTTCCCTTGCGGCAATTTTGGCTTTGTTGGTGATTCAATTCCGTCATTTGGTAGGACCGTTGATCTTGGCGTTTATGCTTTCCTACCTACTCTATCCGGTTGCCGCTTGGCTGACAAACGTTGTCAAGATCCCCTGGCAAACGGCCGTAGCGCTCATTTACATTGTGCTCTTTCTGCTTGTCGCTGCACTTCTAACCCTCTCTGGCTTAGCGGTGGTTCAACAACTACAGAGTTTGTTCACCTTTCTGCAAAACAGCCTGAAGGGTTTTCCAGCCTTCTTGGAGCAACTTTCGCAGCAAACTTTTGTCTTTGGTCCTTTCCAATTTAGCCTCGCCCAATATGATTTGCCAGCTCTGGCGAATCAGGCATTGGCGATCGTTCAGCCCCTGTTGGGACAGGCCGGCAGCTTGATCAGCAGCATTGCTGCCTCTGCAGCAACGACTTTTTTATGGGGATTATTCGTCTTGATTATCTCCTATTTCCTGTTGGCTGACGCCGGTAAACGGGTGCGCCACGAATTCGTGCAGATTGAGATTCCGGGCTATCAGGCGGATTTGGAACGCTTTGGAGCAGAGATGCGCCGCATCTGGAACGAATTCTTTCGCGGGCAGTTGATTGTGATTTCTTTTGCCATTTTAGCCTACTTCGTCTTGCTCACGGTTCTCGGGGTGCGCTATGCCATCGGTATTGCTGTTTTGGCTGGTGTAGGTCGCTTGGTGCCTTATATCGGTCCTTGGGCGTTGTGGATCACCACGTTTTTGGTCACATATTTTCAGCCCAGCAACTACCTCGGTTTGCAACCGATCCAATTCTCGATTTTGGTTTTGGTTTTAGCTTTTCTGACCGATCAGGTTTTCGATAACATTGTTCAGCCGCGCTTTATGGGCGAGACCTTGGGCGTGCATCCGGCTGCAGTTCTGGTGGCAGCAATTATCTTCGCCAATTTAATCGGCTTAATTGGCTTGATTTTAGCTGCTCCGGTGATTGCCACCTTGAAACTGGTCGCTATGTATGTGGTACGCAAAATGCTTGATCTAGACCCCTGGCCGGCTTCCGAGCAACGGCCTGTGCCCAAATCTAAAAGCCACTTTGCGGAGTGGTGGCAGAAGACATTGGCATTCCTGCACCGCCTTTCTGCGCAGATTAAGAAATAAGTGGGGAGGTTTGGATAGGCTTCTCAGCCCACTTGCTTTTCTGATAGCCAATTTCTCCACCGGCGAGGGCGCTGATCTCTCCCAACGCCCCAAATTACGGACGCATTTCACCGCTAGCGGGGTCAACGCCGCTGTCAATATAGCCACTCAGCAGCTCGGAGATCATCTGCTCAGTGAAAGCCTGTCTGCCTGGGCTGAAAAGGGCTTCGTTGACATGCGCGAGAGTCAACGACAGACTGAGGTTCTGCCCCCCTTTTCCCTGCAAGAGAAGCGGGATTAGGGCTCGCAATTCTGTGGCTAGGTCGATGCTTTGCATAGAAGCAATCCAGCGCTCTTTGAGGGTAGGCGGCGGAGGTTGGTCGGAGATCAGGTTGAAACCTGCTTGCCCGAAGGCTTCCAACCATTCTGGCGCAGGTTGGTGCAGATAGACCGTTTTAACCGACCAGGTTTGAAAATAGGCGATTACTGCTTCAACCTCTGCGGCGGTCGAGGTGACGGAGAGTTGCCCATAGAGCGGGTAGGTTGGCACAGGAAACGGCGGATAAAGGGGTTGACAAAGCCCGCACAGGTAGCGCACGCCATTGCGGAAGGCGTTTTGGGCAGCCTTTCCGGCGGTGGCTGTCGGGTCGGATACCACCGCAACGCGCCAATCTTCGGTCACTGCTGCAGCGATAAAGCCAGCCACGAAGCCTTCCCAGTCTGGCCGATAGGGCTGGGCGGAGAGCAGACTCAGGTTTGACTGAGGGAGGAGGGCGGGATAGTCAATTGCCAGAAATTGGGTTTTGGGAGCTGCTTCTGCCAGCGCCTGCGGGTCAATCTCTGCGGGCAGAATCACAATGAGGGGGATGGAACGGTTTTGGATTTCCTCCGCAGTTAAGGAGGGTTTAACTTCAAAAAGGATTTCCTGTTGGCGGGCAATTTCTTCCAAAACAGAGCTTGTCTCGGCAAACCAAGGCGTTTCTGCGCCTTGTGGGGCAATGAGAATCAGCGCCGGGGGAATGGGTGTGGGGGTGACGGTCGGCTCGCTGGTCAAGGTCGCCGAAGGGAGGGGAGGCGAAGCCGACGGCGTCGTGGCAACAACGCTCGTACAGGCTGCCAGCGGCAGGACGACAGCTAGGATAAGCAAAAAAACAATCGCAATGCGTTGCATAGCCTCGGTCCTCAGACAAGGTAAGCGATATTGTAACATAGGCATTGTATCCTCGTCACCGCTTGCGCACCGTCTAGCCATTGACTTAACCCTTTACGAATGGTTCAGCGCCTGAAGGTCCGCAGAGAGAGCGCAGGTCGCGTAGATGCGTTCAAAATAATCCACAGATGACGCAGATTGGCATGGATTTGGAAGAATACAAATGAGATCAAGAAGCTGGTGAGAAATTCTGTTGGTTTTAGAGAGGATTTCTCAGGCATTAGGGCTTTTCAATAATCCAATCTCTTGGTCCCTTTCTTGCGGCTTTGGTGTGCTTGAACGGTCCCCTCACCCCCAACCCCTCTCCCCGAGGGAGAGGGGAGACCTTCACCCCCAACCCCTCTCCCAGAGGGAGAGGGGAGGTTCTCTCTTCGCCCTTTAGGAGAAGGGCTAGGGCGCTGCCCTGAGCGCCGCACTGAGCTTGTCGAAGGGTGAGGGCGGGTTTCGACAAGCTCAACCCAGCGGCTTTCGATACGCTCGCTACTCAACCCGCGGGGTTGCGCGAGTCGAGTAGGGCGCCAGCCCGTACCGAGACCCAGCAGGCATTTTGGGGTTTGGGTTGCAGCTTTCGATACGCTCCACCGCGTTCCGCTACTCAACCCGCAGGGTTGCGCAGGTCGAGTAGGGCGCCAGCCCGTACCGAGACCCAAGCGCGGCTCCCCTCACCTGCTGGGAAGGACTGGGGTGTTGCCCTGAGCTTGTCGAAAGGTGAGGGCACAAAGGTTTA
>CALFWB010000007.1 GCA_937928795.1 uncultured Anaerolineales bacterium | reverse complement strand
AACTCAATGAGTTGTCCTACAAAGCAATGTTGCCAACAACTTTTGAGTGCACACGCTTGAAGTGACACGTTGCTCGCTTCACTCGAAAGCGGAGCTTGCTGTTCCGAAAAGAGCCTCACATTAAATTTTTGAAAAGCCCTAAATAGAGAAGCTCGATCTAGCATTATGTCAATCATTAGGCTACAATGAGCCAATCCCTAGAGCAAAAAATCCGCAGGCTAAAACGTGAAGCTTATACTCTCTATCTTGCCTACCGCGACCCCCGTTGTCCGTGGTATGCAAAGGTCTTCACTGCGTTTGTGGTTGCCCATACTTTTAGCCCGCTTGACCTGATTCCCGACTTCATCCCGCTCTTAGGTTATCTAGATGACCTTCTGATCACCCCCTTAGGAGTCTACTTTGCTCTAAAAATGATCCCGCCCGAAGTCGTGGCAGAGGCGCGTCAACAAGCATTAACCTTAGAACCAGAGGGAAAATTAACCAGCCGAGCCGGATTCTGGTTGGTCGTTGGCATTTGGTTGCTTGGATTAACTTTGCTAGTATTTGTGGTCTATCGCTTAGCCATTGTTTGGGAAGCTTTTGGATGAATCGAGCCTCTCGCCCTCTGAGGCAATCTGCTTGGATGATGAAAGCGCGTTTGGTACGGCGGCTGATACGTCGCTTGCGCCAGCAGATTCGCTATGCTCGTTTGTCCTTGCAGGGCTTGCCTATCTTTTTTGCAAATTCTTTTCCCAAGAGCGGCACCCATCTGCTTACCCAAATCCTCCAAGCCTTTGCAGACCTTGGACCAGCCGTGGATAGCGGCTTACCCGCCGTCGTGATGTACGAGGGAGATGTTGGTCGATTGCGTTCGGAGGATGAAATCGTGGCTGACTTGAAACGCTTTCTGCCCGGAGATATTGGATACGGGCATCTGCATCATTTGCCTTCCGTGGCACAAATTCTCTCCTCACCTCCGTTTGCGACCTACTTTATTCTTCGCGATCCACGCGATGTAGCCGTTTCGCATGTACATTATGTGACCGAGATGGAACCCCGTCATGCTCACCATGCCTACTTTGCCCACGAACTAACGACCTTCGAGGAACGTCTGGCAGCGACCATTTGCGGAGCTCCCAATGCCAATCCCCCTTTGCCAAGTCTGGCTGACCGTCTAGCTCCTTATTTGGGGTGGCTAGAAGAGCCAAGTATCCTGACCCTGCGATATGAAGACTTTTGGCAGGATCGTCAATCTGTGCTCAGAAAAGTCCTCGAACATGCAGTGAGACGAGGGTTCCCTCTGCGCCAAAACGTGGAGGAAGCTCTTCGGGTTTTGGAAAATAGCATCCAACCGCAACGCTCCCCGACTTTTCGCAAGGGAGGGATGGGGGGATGGCGCGAGGCGTTTACTCCATATCATCGACAATTATTCAAAGAGTGCTGTGCGGAGATTGTGGAAGTGTTAGGGTATGAAAAAGACGAAAATTGGTAAAACGATAGAGTGGTCGTCTTATAATTTTGGGTTATCCGAACTTTGATAATGAAAGTGAGAAGCTAATGTTAGGTGAAAATTTCCCAATCTGGTTTGCCTTGCTCTGTGGGGGCTTTTTCTTCTTGGTTTTCGGTGGGCTGGGGGTTTGGTTGATCGTTTCCAGCCGCAAGCAACGCCAACAAGTAGCCGCCAGTCAGAACTGGCCAACAACGGTTGCCCAAATTACCCTTGCCGAGGTGCGCGAAAGCAGCCAAACCGATAGTGAGGGTGACATCCAAAGGTATTATTATCCTCAGGTCAAATATACTTATCAAGTGGGGGGCATAATGTACCAAGGAGATAAGCTAACCTTTGGAGCGAAAAGAGGCTACGCTTCTCTTAAGAAAGCGAACGAGGAAATTGCGCGCTATCCGCTTGGCACTCAAGTGCAAGTTTATTACAACCCTGAAAAGCCGCAAGAAGCGGTTCTGGAGCAGCGCGCCGTGGGTTCAAACTTTATGTTGATCTTTGGAATTATCGCTCTGGTGATTGCCTTGTGCAGTCTCTGCGGTCTGCTTGGGAGTTTGATCAGTAACCTTGCTTCCTCATAACCTGAATCCCTGCTCGCTGGTTATCCGAGCCTACAACGAAGAAAAGCACATCGGGCGATTGTTAGAGGGAATCAGACACCAAACCCTCAAACAGGTTGAAGTTATTCTGGTCGATTCTGGCTCTACCGATCGCACAGTTGAAATTGCCCAAAATTATGGCGCGCAGGTGGTGCGCATAAAACCCCAAGAATTCACCTTTGGGCGTTCGCTCAATCTGGGCATCCAGCAGGCAAGCCACGAGTGGGTGGTCATCGCCAGCGCTCATGTCTATCCAGTCTATCCAGACTGGTTAGAGCGGTTATTAGCTCCGTTTCAGGACGAAAGAATTGCCTTAACGTATGGCAAGCAACGCGGCAACGAACGGAGCTTCTTCTCTGAGAGGCAAATCTTCTTTCAGTGGTATGGAGAGCAGACCAATCTCTGGCAGAATCATCCTTTTTGCAACAATGCCAATGCCGCTATCCGCCGCAAGTTGTGGCAACAGCATCCCTACGATGAGACCCTGAGCGGACTAGAAGATATTGCCTGGGCGAAGTGGGCGATTGAACAAGGCTACCGCATCGCCTATGTAGCAGAAGCGGAAATTATTCACGTCCATCAGGAGACGCCGCGTGCGGTCTATAATCGCTATCGCCGCGAAGCTATGGCGTTTAAGCGCATCTTCCCTCACGAAACATTCTCCTTTCAAGATTTTCTGCGCTTAACCTTGAGCAACTGCTTGAGTGATTTATGGCACGCTTACCAATCCAAAGAACTTTGGCACCATTGGCGAGATATACTCTGGTTTCGTCTAATGCAATTTTGGGGCACCTACCGTGGCTACCGTGAACGTGGCACGCTGACGTGGCACCTGCGCCAAACCTTTTACTACCCGCGATGGATGCGAAGCGAATTCTTGCCGTCTTCCAACCGCAATATTGAACCAATTCGGTATAATGATAGCGGAACCTAAGGGATAAATTCGATGAAAAACACTTTGCCGAGAATTGTCGCTCTCGTGCCGATGCGGCACCATTCCCAACGGGTGCCGGGTAAGAATTATCGTCCTCTTGCCGGCAAGCCCTTATATCATTACATCCTTGAGACTTTGTTGGAATGTTCAGCGTTCTCTGAAATTGTCGTGGACACCGATAGCCCAATTATGCTTCAGGAAATAGCGGCTCGTTTTCCATCCGTCCATCTGATTGAACGACCCGAGAGGTTGCGCGGCGACCGGGTACCGATGAATGAGATTTTGATCTATGATGTGTCCCAAGTGAAGGCTGAATTTTACCTTCAAACTCACAGCACAAACCCGCTATTAAAGGCGGAGACGATCTCTCGGGCGGTGCGCACCTTTCTGGAAAATTATCCGGCCTATGACTCGCTTTTTTCGGTTACTCGCTTGCAAACGCGCTTATGGGATCAACTTGGGCGAGCGATCAATCATAACCCGGCCATCTTGCTGCAGACTCAAGATTTGCCTCCCGTTTACGAGGAAAACTCGTGTATCTATATCTTTACTGCCGAAACCTTGCTTCGGCGGCGCAACCGCCTTGGTGAACGCCCCTTAATGTTTGAAATTGAACCCACCCAAGCTTGGGATATTGACGACGAATTGGATTTTGTCATTGTGGATTTTCTAGCCGAAAGACTGCAGCACGAACAATCTGCGAATTGAGGAAAAATGATGACCTTGGTTGTGCTTTTTTCTGCTCCTTACATGTTGCCGCGTCGCCATCATTTTCAACCCTTGTTAGAGAGCTATAACCTAGAAGTTTTGCCTGTCCCAGTAGAAGAACGTTTGTCGGAAGAGCAATTGCTTGCTTATGCCGGTCAGTACGATGGCACGATCTGCGGCGATGATCGCTACACTGCACGTATCCTAGAAGCTTGTGCGCCGCGCTTGAAGGTCATCTCGAAATGGGGGTCTGGGGTGGACTCGATTGACCAGGAAGCTGCAACGCGCCTGGGCATTCAAGTCTGCCGCACTCCGAATGCCTTTACTCTGCCGGTGGCGGATACGGTTCTTGGGTATATGCTGGCTTTTGCCCGCCGTCAGCCCTGGATGGATCGGGCGATGAAAGCCGGACGTTGGGAGAAAATCCCTGGGCGATCGTTGAGTGAATGTGTCCTTGGCGTTGTTGGGGTAGGGAACATTGGCAAAGCTGTCATTCGGCGCGCTCGGGCATTTGGAATGCGCATCTTAGGCAATGACATTGTCGAGATTGCGCCGGACTTCCTCGCCGAGAATCAGGTTGAGATGACCACCCTAAAGGATTTATTAGAGCGTTCTGATTTTGTCAGCTTGAATTGTGACCTCAACCCAACCAGCTATCACCTGATCAATGAACAGACGTTGAGATGGATGAAACCAACTGCCGTCCTGATCAACGCGGCTCGCGGTGCCGTGGTAGATGAGCCTGCCCTAGTGCGTGCCTTACAGAGCGGGCAGATCGGCGGCGCAGCATTGGATGTCTTCGAGGATGAGCCGCTGCCGCTGGACTCCCCCTTGCTCACAATGGATCAGGTAATGCTGGCGCCTCACAATGCCAATTCCAGCCCTAGCGCTTGGGAACGCGTGCATCGCAACACCCTGCGAAACTTGTTGCAGGGATTGGGCATCCCTTGTGAAGATTTGGAGGAACGTTACCGGCATTTTACTCAATCGAAGTAAGGAGATTTTGCCATAAAATCAATCGAGCCATTCCGACTTGAAGCACGAGGACACGGAGGTATAGAATTTTTAGCTCATCTCATAACTGCCTACTCTTGCCCCTTCCGCAATTCGGGTGGGATAAATCCTTTGCTCATTTCGTGGAAGTCGGCTGAAGTTGACCTTTAGGCGGCTCGAAAGATTTTTGTCGTAAGGCGGGTTTTCAGCCTGCCTTCACCTTTATTATTATGCGATAGGATAATTCGTTCAAGGTTGTCAATAAGGTTGTCAATATGGAAAAAACGGAGCATTTACCTGCGCGGGTTGTTTTGATCACGGGTGCTGCAGGTGGGATCGGGCGGGCGACCGTCAGGCATTTTGCTGAGATGGGTTGGAAAGTCATCGGAGTGGATCGCGCTCCCTTTGGTGAAGGTTTCCCTGCTCAGGGTGCTTTTATCCAGTCTGATATTTCGGTCAGCGAAAACCTCCAAGCTATCTTTGCGGCTGCCCAATCGATCACGCCATACCTCCATGCTTTGGTGAATAACGCTGCCGTTCAGGTTGCTAAACCGATTATCGAGACCACCATCGAAGAATGGAATATGGTTTTGGCTTCCAACCTAACTTCTGTGTTTTTGGGGGTCAAGTTAGCGTATCCTTTGCTAAAGGCGGCTGGCGGGGGAGCAATCGTTAATGTCTCTTCGGTTCATGCCATTGCAACCTCGGCTAACATAGCTGCATATGCAGCCAGCAAGGGCGGCCTGTTAGCCCTAACGCGCGCCATGGCAATTGAGTTTGCCAAAGATAACATCCGTGCCAATGCGGTCTTGCCCGGGGCAGTGGATACGCCGATGTTGCGCGCTGGCTTGGGCCGCGGACATGTGTCAGGAGGCGATATTCTCGAACGCTTAGATAACCTAGCCCGTAAAACGGTTAATGGGCGCATCGGCAAACCCGAGGAGATCGCCCGTGCCATTTATTTCCTTGCCGATGAAAGCCAATCCTCTTTCATGACCGGGCAAGCGCTGATCGTTGATGGAGGAGCAACGGCTCGTCTGAGTACTGAATAAAAATGGGAACCTACGTGCCGCTCCTCAAGCGTCTAATCCCGACCCAGCTATGGCATCCGATGAGTCGGGCGCGCTATGCCCTCTTGCGTGCCGCCCAATGGCCGGCTGCCACCTTTCATCCTTGGCGCCGCCAAAGCGTTCGGCTCTTACGAGCGTATCACAATCGCCATTTGGGGGAACGCTGTTTTATCATCGGAAATGGCCCAAGCCTCAAACAAACCGATCTCTCGAAGCTGAAGGGTGAGATGACCTTTGGTATGAATCGCATTTATTTGGCTTTTGAGCAGATGGGATTTCTGCCCACTTATTATGTTGCGATCAATGATTTAGTCATTGAACAATGCCTGCGGGAGATATTGGCGCTCCCGATGCCGAAATTCCTCTCCTGGCGTTCGCGTCGGTTTTTTCTAAATCCTCCTGATGAGCGCACGATCTTTCTGCATACTACGTACACAGGCCCAAAATTTGCTACCGATGTCGGCGGTCGTTTGTGGGAAGGGGCGACCGTCACGTATGTTGCCTTGCAACTGGCTTTCTATATGGGCTTTCAACAGGTGATCTTGATCGGCGTCGATCATAGCTTTTCAACTCAGGGGAAGCCCAACACCACTGTCGTCTCACAGGGGGAAGATCGCGATCATTTTCATTCCAATTATTTCGGCAAAGGCTTCCGCTGGCAATTGCCTGACCTAGAGACTTCAGAACGCGCTTATCGCATGGCAAAAGAGGCCTTTGAAATGGCTGGAAGGCAAGTGCTGGATGCTACAGTCGGGGGAAAATTACAGGTGTTTTCCAAGGTGGATTACAACCAACTATTTCACTGAGATAAGGTTCTCCTTTATGAACAGACCCCCTCGTAGTAGCAATCGCTGGTTGGTCCCTTGGTGGATGGGTTTGTTTGTGCTCGCAGCAGTTGGCTTTTGGATGGTGCTTTACGCCACGGTATGGGGTGCCGGATGGGTTGCGGACTCCTATCAATATATTGGTGCAGCACGCAACTTGGCTCATCGCGGAGTTCTGGCTTACCCTGGTTCAGGTGGCTATCTAGTCCCTCTCGCTCATTACCCCCCGGCCTTTTCGGTCGCCCTATCCATTTTTGAATGGTGGGGTTTGGATGCTTATGGGACAGTGCGCTATTTTCATGCCTCTTTATTCGGCTTGACGATTATCCTCGTGGGGATAACCGTCTTTCGTGTCACTCGCTCTCCTTGGGGCAGCTTGTTAGCCGCCCTACTAACTCTTTTCTCGGCTGCCTTGCTGGAGCGTCATGCCTGGGCATTGAGTGAACCCCTTTTTATCGCAGCCACGTTGGGCGGCTTTTTGCTTGTTGATGCTTTTTATCAGACGAACCGTAAAATCTTTTTGATCTCCTCCTTGATCTGCTTGACGATCGCTTGGCTGACTCGCTATGTAGGAGTCGTGGCGATTGTTACGCTCATTTGCGCTTTGATTTTCTTTAGACAACAGGAGTGGAAACAAACGTTGCTGAGTGTCGGTCTGACCATTTTGATCCCAACTGTCCCTATGCTTCTCTGGATGGCGAGGAATTTTCAAGTCGAAAATCAATTCTTCAACCGCAACCTAACCTATACTCCCCTGGGCACCAAAAATTGGCTTTCCATCATCCAAACCTTAGCAGGATGGGTGTTGCCTGGCGGAATAGTTAACGGCCGAGAAAAATGGCTTGTCATTGGTGGGGGTATTGCTTTTGTTGTGATAATAGTTTGGTTTTTTTTGGAAGCCCGTAAAAGAAAGGTTTCAATTGGGCATATTTTTCGATCCATGCCTCTGATCCCACTCTATGTTCTCTTTGGCATATTCTATGTTCCTGTTGTCATTTTGAGCAAACTGTTTTTCGATCCGATGATTGGTTTCACCGAACGTATGCTGATTCCTACCCAACTTGTAGTGCTGATCGTTCTCCCTGTATTGCTAACTATAGTAGGGGAACGCTGGGGGAAAATAGGCAAAATCATTACAATCTCGGTAGCTTTTCTATTACTTTTATACTACACCAATGAGAGTGTAATGCGACTTCAAAAACTTCATAAGCAGGGATTGGGGGTAGCAAATCGGCGTTGGCATGAATCTCAAGTGATCAAAACCCTGCAGAGGCTCGAAGAGGGTCGTATCTTTAGCAATTCTCTTTCGACTATGTACTTGTGGAGAAGGGAGGCTGGCTGGTATTTCACTCATTTAGAGAGCTACGAACCGGCCGAAACAGATGAGCCGAGTTATCTGATAGTCTTCCATTACTTGCAGCCAAATGCCCGTCTCAAGAGACTCATGGAGGCATTGCCTGTCTTGACCGAAGACCGAATCGCGACGATTTATCTCTATCAACCTGCTGAGAAAAATGAATGATGAAAAGAAACTCGAAGATTTCGCTAGACCTTTTGCTTGCTTTTCTTTTGCTGTTCCTCGGGGGCGCGCTTCGTTTTTACGACCTGACCGATCCACCCTTGGATTATCATCCTTCGCGTCAATTGCGTGGGGCGATCGTTGCCCGCAGCATCTACTATCAAATTCTGCCTAATGCTGACCCGATCAGACGGGAGATGGCTCTCTCGATTGCGCGCTCAACCGGTCGCTTTGAAGCTCCTCTCTTGGAAACTCTAACTGCGTATACCTATCGCTTTCTGGGAAGTGAGCAGCTCTGGGTGGGACGCGCTTATAGCATTTTGTTTTGGCTCGTTGGGTCATTTTTTCTTCATCTCCTTACTAGGCGAGTAACTAATCCAGCAGCCGCTTTATTTTCTTTGGGTTATATGCTTTTCTTGCCCTTTGCGGTGCAGGGCAGCCGCGTGTTCCAACCCGATCCAGGGATGACAATGTGGGTTGTGATTGCTGCTTATGCGCTCTTACGCTGGCAAGAAACACCTACTTGGCGGTGGGTATTCTTTGCAGGCGTCGCTGGCGGGATGGCAGTGCTGACCAAGCCGGTTGCTGGCTATCTGGTCGGTTTATGCGCGTTCACCATCGTGCTAAGCCGCTACCCTATCAAACAGGCTATCCAAAGCCTACAGGTATGGGCGATGGCTTTGCTTATGGCGGTGATCCCCCTGGCCTATTACTTGTCGAATCGGCAGGGAAATATGGTCGCCTATTTCAATAATTGGACAGCCTCTCTAGCTTATCTGCTCAAAGAGCCTTCGTTCTATGTTCGCTGGCTTTCATTTCTGAGCGATTTAGTTGGATTTTCCTCAATCGCTTTGGGATTGTTGGGTGTATTGCTTGCTTCTGCCCAATTGCGCCCGCTCTTGATCGGCTGGTGGGTAGGTTATTTGATTTATGGAATGACCGTTCCTTATCAAATGTACACTCATAGTTATTATTCCCTTCAGTTCGTGCCGATTGTAGCGCTTTCGCTGGCGCCGCTTGCAGAAATTCTGGTTCGGCAGCTCAATGACTTGCAGGGATTCTGGCGTTGGAGCTTAGCACTTTGGGTTGTTTTGATGGTGATTTATCCGGCTTGGATCAGCATCACGCGCACGCGAGCAGAAGATCATCGCCAAGCCCCACAATATTGGGCAAAGATTGGCAACCTGCTGCCGGCAGAGGGGCGGATTATTGCCCTAACCCAAAGTTATGGCTATCCCTTAATGTACTATGGTTGGCGCAAGGTTACTCTCTGGCAGACCAGCGGAGAGCAGAACCTTGCTGCGTTGCGCGGTCGCGAGAAAGATTTTGAAACAGCGTTTACCAACCGTTTAGAGGGCATGGATTACTTTTTGGTGACTGCCCTAAATCAATTTAACGCTCAAGAAGACTTGAAGCAAGCTCTTTATGCGAACTATCCTCTCCTCGCTGAGGGAAACGGTTATCTTATCTTTGATCTGACCCATCGGTTACCGTGAAATGTCCATTCGCCCTTTGGTTAGTATGATTACCCCTTCCTACAATCAAGCTGCCTATCTAGAACAAACCATTCATTCAGTCATCTATCAACCTGGTCTTGGAGAATTGTTCGACTTGGAATATATCATTGTTGATGGGAATTCCACCGACGGCAGTCAAGAGATTATTCAGAAATACCAATCCCATCTAGCATGGTGGGTTTCGGAAAAGGACCGTGGTCAGGCGGAAGCGATCAATAAGGGCTTGCGGCGGGCAAATGGGCAAATTGTCGCTTGGCTGAATTCAGATGACCTCTATCTGCCCGGTGCCATCGCCGAAGCGGTACAGATTTTTGCCCGTGATCCGTCCCTGGGCATGGTCTTCGGAGATGCGCTGGCAATTGACGAGCAGGGTGGCATCATTAATCGTTGGTCGTTCGGCAATTGGGGGCTAAGAGAGTTTTTGCGCTTTCGTATTATTTGCCAACCGGCGGTTTTCCTGCGTCGCTCGGTTTTCGAGGAGGTGGGCTACTTGGACGAAAGCTATCACTACATGCTTGATCATCAGCTCTGGATTCGGGTGGCGGCGCACAGCCAAGTTCAACACGTATCCTCCTTATGGGCAGCAGCCCGCCAGCATAGCCGAGCTAAAAATGTTATTTTGGCAACTGGCTTTAGCGACGAAATTCAACGTCTTTATGAATGGGCGCTTACCCAGCCCTATTTGGCTGGGAAAATCGCCGCCGATCGGCAGAAAGTTCTGGGAGGAATGTATCGTCTGAGGGCGCGTTATGCGTTGGATGGAGGTGAGCCTCGCTCGGCTTTGCAGTCTTATGCCAAAGCCTTGTACTATGATCCACCTTATGCACTGAAGCATTGGCATCGAATGATCTATGCCTTGATCTATTGGATGGGTGGCGAGAGGATAAGAAATTTAGCAGAAAAGTTGAACCGCAAACGGAGAAAAAAGTTCGGCGCAGCTTTTCTATCGCCTTTCCCTTCGAAGGAAATTGAAAATCCCAAATAGTGAGCGGGGTGGCGCTTTCGATCAATGAAATATATCACATTGAGCTTGCGCCAACCAATCTTCAGGACGATTCATTCTATTTCCTTACTTGTTCCATTCCGAAAGCGCGCGGCAGCAACTCGCCTACCGTGGTTTCCACCATGAGGTTGCGTTGCTCATCAGCTATTAAGACGAGGGTATCTAACCCAAATTCGGATAAGACCTGCCGACAGGCGCCACAAGGAGCGCCGGCGTTCGATGTGACGACGGCAATGGCGATAAATTCTCGTTCTCCCTCGGACACAGCCTTAAAGACGGCTACCCGCTCGGCACATATCGTATTGGGATAAGCGGCGTTTTCGATGTTAACCCCGTCATAAATGCGTCCCGAGGCGGTAAGTAATGCTGCTCCTACGGGGTAGCCTGAATAAGGCGCATACGCCCAACGGCGCGCTTCGAGGGCGCTTTCGATCAGTTTCTCGCGCAGTTCATCCGTTAGCATACTGATCCTCCTTTTTGCAATCCCCAGCGATGCGGCGCGCCCGCACTTTGCGAATGCGCCGCCCGCTGACCTGCTCAACGATGAGTTCGACTCCCTCAACGCATAGCTTTTCACCTGCAGTGGGCAAACGGCCCAATTGTTGCAGGATAAAGCCGCCTAGGGTATCGGCCTCTTCCTTCGGTAAGTCTGTTGCCATGATCTCATTGAAGTCTCCGAGGTCGATTTTACCCTGAAAAAGCACCTCTCCCACACCAACTTCCTGAAAGGGCAATTCTTCAGCTTGATCATATTCATCCTGAATCTCGCCTAATATTTCTTCGATGATATCTTCTAAGGTGACCAGACCCGCCACGCCACCATATTCATCGACGACAATGGCAAGGTGGACGCGCCGCTGCTGCATTTCGCTGAGTAATTCGTCAATGCGTTTTGCTTCGGGAATGAAATAAGCCGGGCGAGCCAAATGGATCAAAGGCACATCTTCGCGCCCTTCCACCCACAGTCTGAGGATGTCTTTGGCGTAGATAATTCCCCGAATCTGGTCAATGGTTCCCTCAAATAAGGGCAGACGCGAATGTCCTGAGGCAATAAACACCTGGGCTGCCTCGTTGAGGTTCATCTCCTGATCGAGAGCGACAATGTCCACTCTTGGCACCATAATCTCACGTGCCAGAGTATCGCTCAGCTCAAAGATCGAATGAATCAAGCGCCCGTGTTCTGATTCAATCTCTCCCTGTTCTTGGGCAGCGTTGACCCATTCCATCAGCTCTTCTGCCATCTCTTGAGAAGAAGGCGGCTGGGGAGCAGGGATGAATTGGGTTAATCTATGCACAAGCAGCGACACGACGGGCGAAAAGATTGCGCTAATGCCGCGCGCAATGGGTTGCAGGCGTTTCTCCCAATCCTCTTGGCGGGCATGCACAATCGTCTGGACAAACCATTCACTCAGGATAAGCAAAGCTAGCACCAAAGCGACAAAAACGCCCCGCCATAGCGGGGTTTGAGGCGAAACCTGAAGGAGCAGTAGATAAAGTGTTCCTCCCAGACCTAGCCATAAGAGCACTCGCAGGGTATTCAGGCCGATCTGGAGCGATTCTAGGCGCGCTTCTCTCTTTGCCG
This sequence comes from uncultured Anaerolineales bacterium, assembly GCA_937928795.1. Taxonomy (GTDB): domain Bacteria; phylum Chloroflexota; class Anaerolineae; order Anaerolineales; family UBA4823; genus NAK19. Next base: position 8,833 of record CALFWB010000007.1, on the reverse strand, counting down.
ATCCTTTGTTGGTAGGCTCCTCGGATGGCTCGCTGATGGCATCCCAAGCGCGGAAAGGATTGCCAAAGACAGCCTGCGTGGCAAGCACCAGTAAGTTTGTGAGATGCAAGATCAGCAGGCTTACCCAGAGGGCCACCTTATCCATTCCCTTCTTTCAGCTTGCGAATGACGCGAGCCGGCACACCAACAGCTAAGCTATACGGCGGGATATCCTTGGTTACGACTGCCCCGGCGCCGGTTCGAGCTCCCTTGCCCACTTTGACCGGTGCAACCAGCATGGTATCACTGCCGATAAAGACTTCCTCTCCAATCTCGGTCGGGTTTTTCTTTTCACCATCGTAGTTACAGGTGATCGTCCCCGCGCCGATGTTGACTCCTTTGCCGATGGTAGCGTCACCGATATAAGAAAAATGTCCCATCTTTGTGCCCGGACCGAGGTACGAATTCTTGACCTCGCCGAAATTGCCCATGTGAACACCTTTTGCCAGGTGGGCTCCCTTGCGCAGATGCGCATAAGGGCCGACATCGACCTCCTCTTCAAGAATGGCTTTTTCTACGACCGAAAAATAGACTTGACACCTATCGCCGATCTGTGCATCCCGAACGATCGTGTTCGGTCCGATCGTGCAGCCGGCTCCGATGGTTGTTCTACCCTGTAAATAAGTATTGGGGTAAACGATCGTGTCTTGCCCAATAACGACTTCTGCCTCTATATAGGTGCTTTCGGGGTCGATGAGGGTGACTCCTTCTAACATCCAATGCTGGTTAATCCGGCGGCGCAAGACCGCTTCTGCTTCGGCGAGATGAAGGCGATGGTTGATCCCAATGGCTTCGCTTGGATCGGCGAGGGGGACCGTCTTTACCTCAAGGCCGTCCTTCACAGCTAGCTCCACCAAGTCAGTTAAGAAATATTCGCCCTTGGGGGAAATGGAAATGCGGGGCAATGCCTCCCACAACCAATCGGCTTGAACACAATAGATACCAACGTTGAGCTCCTGAATGGCAAGTTGTTCTGGAGAGGCAACGGCTTCCTCAATAATCGCTTGGATCTTGCCATGCTGGTTGCGCAAAATGCGCCCAAAGCCGCGCGAGTCTGTGGATTTTAAGGTCAACAAAGAGAGGGGTCCAGAATTTGTCTGCTGCACCTGCCATAAATTGTGCAGAGTTTGCGGCCGGATCAGAGGCATATCTGCATAGGTGATGACAACGGTATCCACTTTGCCTTGCAAGAGGGGTTGGGCTTGAAGAACGGCATGTGCAGTTCCCAGTTGAGGTTCTTGTAGGGCAAATTGGGCGTGTTCCCCGATAGCTTTTCGGACTTCTTCCCCCTGATAGCCAATCACAACCACCGGCGGCAAACTGCTAAGCGGTTGAACCGCTTCGAGAGCATACTCGATCATCGCTTTACCTGCCAAGCGGTGAAGAACTTTGGGAACAGCCGTCTTCATGCGGGTACTCTTGCCGGCCGCTAAAACGATCGCTCCAAGTTTCATAGCTTTACCTCATTGCAAATGGAATTGAACAGCAGGGGGTTAGATGAGGGGATGATCAAACTCCACCCTAAATCATCATGGCTTGAGTTGTATAAGACGTTGGGAGGTCATCTTACCGATACTCGCCCACCTAGAGGGGAGGTAATAGGCTGGGGCGCCCGGATTCGAACCAGGATATACAGATCCAAAGTCTGCTGTGCTGCCATTGCACCACGCCCCATCCTGAGTAGCCCGGTGGGCAGACTATATTTTATCACATTTTTGAGTGCAAGACAGACCATTCTCAGTGTGCACTCAAAAGTTGTTGGCAACATTGCTTTGTAGGACAACTCATTGAGTTGTCCTACAACTTTTGCGTGGACACCATTCTCATTCTTGCCAGCAATTCTAATTAGACCCCAAACCATGAGGTCTCATCGATGTCTATCGAAAGAGCGGGTTGCATCCAATTTGCAACCCGCTCTTGACTTCAGCGAGCCTCCTGCTGCTGAAATCTCAAGCTGCTAATTCCGCTTGATACTTCTGATAAATTTGGTCTGATTTGGCTGCCATAATAAAATCATTACCGTGCAACCCTCCAACTGCGTGAGTCCACCAAGTGACGGTCACCTTGCCCCATTCGGTGAGGATTGCCGGGTGATGATCCTGCTCTTCGGCAATGGCGCCGATGCGGTTGGTGAATTCCAGCGCTTGGGCGAAATTTTTGAACTTAAATGCGCGTTGCAAGCGCATTACCCCTTCGCTTTCCAGAATTTCCCAGTGCGGCAAGGTAACCCTGAGTTTTTCAATCTCGGCTGGGCTGAGCGGAGGGTCACCGCGCCGACAGGGGATGCACTGGGCTTGAGCAAGGTCTTCGGCACTCATGAACCTTCTCCTAACTGGGCTACCTGACGTAACAATCCTAAAACCAACAATCCCAACTTAATGCCTTCTCCGGCGCTCATCTGTAGTTTGCCTTGTTCCTTTTCGGCGCGTTGAATGAGCAGATAGGCTGCGCCGAGCCCAACCGCTGCTCCAATAACCCCTCCAAGCACAAGGGTTTTGATTCTCCAGTTTCCAGTTTCCATTGTTTACTCCCTAGTCATTTTCTTGAGAATTTAGCGAAAGCTCCTATGGCGCAGATGCTGCCACATCGCTGCCCACTCCTGGATGCGCAGGATTGGTTCCACACTGCCATCGGCTATTCGGCGGATGCGGAAAGAAAGTAGAGTCATAAAGTTCTGCACCAAGTGGGTATAGATTGGGATTGTTCGCAGAAGTTTTGTCATCAGAACGATCAATCCGATGGTGAGGATGAAGAAGAACAGTCCAAAGAGCATCATCGGCAGGATCAAGCCGATCAGAGCGATTTCGGCGCCGTGGGCAGTGTTGAAGGAGGTTGCCTTGCCGAGAAAGAAAGCCAATCCGATCAAGACCAACAGGGCTGCAAAAAAAGGCAAGATAATTTGGTACAAACTCTCGCGACGATGTTTCTGCGTCGTGACGGGATTGGAGGAGGGGAGAGAATGAGGAGGTGACCTTTTCATGAAGATCAAAAACCACGTTTTTTAGCGTTGGATTTATTATACCAGACATCTCCATGCTGCCTTATCTATATCTGGCAGCAACGAATCAGAATTTAGACCTGAAAATGTTGGCTTCAGTTATCCGATATGGGAAAATCGTGCGGAGGTAGCATAAATCTTACCTTGTGCAAACCATAAACGGGCTAAAGCCCGGGTTACGGAAATCGCCTGATTTAGTCGATCGGACGTGGCGTGAGCTTCAGCTTGAGCAGTAGCATAAGTTTTAGCTTGTGCGGTAACACAAACTTCAGCTTGTGGAAGAGAGAGACGGGCTAAAGCCCGGGTTACGGAAATACGCCTAAGCTTTAGCTTGTGCAGGAGAGGCACGGGCTGAAGCCCATGCTACGGAAATTTGCTCTTTCTTGCTAATGGAAGAAAAAGTGTGGCAATTTAGAATTGCTGGCAACGAATTACATCTAAGAGGACGCAGATTTTCGCGGAAAAAGTCACCAAAATCAGCGCCGCCCCAATAAGGCAACCCAATCTCCCTCTTTGCGGCAGGAAACCGGATTGAATCCGTGTTGTTTTAGGGCAGCCTCGATTTCGGCTTGCTGATCGCTTAAGATGCCACTGAGGATCAGGAGGCCGTCTTGTACTACTAGCTCGGCTAAGCCATCCTCCAATAACTGCAAGATGACCGGCGCAAGGATGTTTGCCACGACAATATCGGCTTTTTGTAGCGAAAACTTCCCTTGGCGAATCTCCTCCACAGAACCCAACCCAACCTCAATTTGCTCCGCAACGCCGTTTGCCTGAGCGTTTTCGCGGCTGGAACGCACAGCGATCGCATCTGTATCAACTGCAAGAGCCCGATTTACACCGAGTTTGACGGCTGCAATGGAGAGAATTCCGGATCCACAACCGACGTCGATCATGGTTCGATACGTAAAATCTTCGGCAATTGGGGTGAGCAGCGCTTCCAACCATTGCAAACAAAGTTGGGTGGTTGGGTGGGTGCCAGTGCCGAATGCCATACCAGGGTCTAAAGTGACCGCCAGGCGCTCTGGAGTTGGGTTCTCCAGCCAAGCTGGTACGATGACCAACCGCTCACCGATGAGAATGGGTTGGTAATTCTTTTTCCAAGCTTCTGACCAGTCGCTCTCTTGGATAGTTCGGTAGGTGGGTTCTGGCAAAGGTTGAATGCGGCTTAGATACCACAGAGCTTGCTCAAGTTGGTTGCGTTTCTCTTCGAGGCTTTCATCGAGCGGTAAATAGGCACAAACGCGAATGTTTCCACTGGGGATACCTTGCCCATCTGGGCGAAACCCTTGTACTTCCATTTCCATTGCCACGCCGTTGGGCGCAAAGCGCCCAAGCACCTCGGCGACTGCTTCAGCGAGCTCGCCGTTGACGTTGAGAGAGACCTCTAGCCAAGAGTCTTGCTCCATTATCCGCCCAAGGCTTCTTTCAACCAGTCCATGAAGCTACGCTCTTGGGGGTGTGCCTCGCTGCCTAGGCTCTTACCGAGTTGCTCGAATAAATGGCGTTGTTCGGGTGTCAGGCGGGTAGGAATTTCGACGTTGATCACAACCAATTGGTCGCCGCGTCCATTACCGCGCAAATGCGGCACGCCTTTCCCTTTCATGCGCAAAACTTTGCCTGGCTGCGTGCCCGGCGGGATGCGCAGTTTTGCCGGTCCATCTACCGTAGGCACTTCTACATCGGCACCTAAGGCTGCTTGGGCGACGTTGATGTCGAGGTCGAGGAGGATGTCATTGTCCCGCCGGCGGAAGTACTTATGCGGCTGAACATTGATGGCAATATAAAGGTTTCCATTTGGTCCGCCGTTTACCCCTGGTTGTCCTTCGCCGGCCAAACGGATTTGGGTGCCACTATCCACGCCGGCCGGCACGCTGACAATTTTCTGGCGCGTTACGCGCTCGACACCTCGCCCGCGGCATGTGTGGCAAGGAGTGGAGATCGTCTCGCCACTGCCGCCGCAGGTGGGGCAGGTGCTGACTTGCACCATTGAACCCAATAGGGTTTGACGAACTTGACGCACCTCGCCAGCACCGTTACAAGTTGGGCAGCGGGTTGGAGAGGTGCCGGGCTCGGCGCCGCTGCCGTTACAGGTCTTACAAACTTCATCGCGAGTGATAGAGATTTCTTTTTCGGCGCCGAAGACAGCCTCTTCAAAAGTTAGGTCTAATTGGAGTTGTAAGTCCGCACCCCGGCGGGGCATGGTGCGCGTCCTGCGCGAGGAAGTTCGTCCGAAGCCACCAAACCCAAATAGGTCGCTAAAGAGATCGGCAAAATCCGAGAAATCTACCGTGGTGAAGTCGGGCATTCCGCCCATGCCTCTCAAGCCTTCATGGCCAAAGCGATCGTAAGCTGCCCGTCGTTCTGGATCGGAAAGGACTGCATAGGCCTCGTTGATTTCTTTGAACTTCTCCTCGGCATCTGGAGATTTATTGACATCCGGGTGATACTGACGCGCCAGGCGGCGGAAGGCTGATTTCAGCTCATCCGCCGAAGCATTGCGGGGTACACCTAAGATCTCGTAGTAGTCTCGCTGAGCCATCAGACGTTACGAAACTCTCCATCTACAACGTCTTCTTCACCACCTTGGCTCTGGCTGCCGGGCTCTGCTTGCCCTTCCGATGGCGCGCCGCTTTGAGGACCGCTTGTTTGGTAGGCTGCAGCGCCAATCTGTTGGATAACCTGAAAGAGGGCTTCGGTCTCACGCTTGATCTCTTGGGTGTTATCGGTGTTCATTGCATTGCGCACTTTAGCGACCTGCTCCTCAACTTTGGCTTTGACATCGGCGGGCACCTTGTCGCCCAAATCGCGCAAGGCTTTCTCCGCTGTATAGATGGCATTATCAGCCGTGTTGCGGGCTTCGATGAGTTCCTTGCGCCGGCGGTCTTCTTCAGCATGAGCTTCAGCTTCTTTGCGCATGCGTTCGATTTCGGCTTCGCTCAAGCCGGAAGAAGCAGTGATGGTGATGTTTTGACTGCGCCCAGTAGCTTTATCGATGGCGGTGACTTTAAGGATACCATTGGCATCGATGTCGAAGGTGACCTCGATCTGGGGGACGCCGCGCGGGGCGGGAGGAATGCCATCAAGGATAAATTTGCCCAACGACTTGTTATCGGCTGCCATCGGTCGCTCGCCTTGCAAGACATGGATTTCCACTTGGCTTTGATTGTCACTGGCAGTTGAAAAGATTTGCGATTTGCGGGTGGGGATGGTGGTGTTACGTTCGATCATCGGCGTGGCAACGCCGCCCAGCGTTTCAATTGAAAGGGTGAGCGGGGTGACATCAAGCAGCAGGATGTCCTTGACTTCACCACCCAGCACACCAGCTTGGATGGCTGCACCGACCGCAACTACCTCATCGGGGTTTACGCCTTTGTGCGGTTCCTTGCCAAACAACTTCCGCACCGCTTCTTGAACAGCCGGCATGCGGGTCATGCCTCCGACCAAGACCACTTCATCAATCTGATGCGGTTCAAGACCGGCATCCTTGAGCGCTTGACGCACCGGGCCCAAAGTGCGTTCGATTAAGTCTTGGGTGAGTTGTTCCAATTTGGCGCGGGTGAGGGTCATGGTCAGGTGTTTGGGCCCGCTAGCATCGGCGGTGATATAAGGTAGATTAATTTCGGTCTGCATCAGGCTGGAAAGTTCGATTTTGGCTTTTTCGGCGGCTTCTTTCAAGCGTTGCAGGGCTTGGCGGTCTTGGCGCAGGTCAATGCCGTGCTCGCGCTTGAATTCATCGGCAATATAGTCAATGATGCGTTGGTCAAAGTCGTCTCCACCTAAGAAGGTATCTCCACTGGTAGAGCGCACTTGAAAGACACCTTCGCCTACGTCCAGAATCGAAATGTCAAATGTACCGCCGCCGAGATCATACACAGCGATCACCTCATCTTTCTTTTTATCTAGACCATAGGCAAGTGAAGAGGCGGTCGGCTCATTGATGATGCGCAGCACCTCCAGCCCGGCGATACGCCCGGCGTCTTTGGTGGCGTTACGCTGGGCATCGTTGAAATAAGCCGGAACGGTAATGACGGCTTGGGTGACCGGCTCACCGAGATAGGCTTCTGCGTCTGCTTTCAGCTTGGCTAGAATCATGGCGGAAATCTCTGGCGGGGAGTATTCCTTGCCGTCCAATACAACCCGCACATCACCATTTGGGGCAGCAGTCACTTTATAGGGGATACGACTCAGGGCTTTTTTGACTTCGGGATCGTCATAACGTCGTCCCATAAAGCGTTTGATGGAGAAGATGGTGTTTTCGGGGTTGACCACCGCTTGGTTGCGCGCCACCCGCCCGGTCAGACGCTCGTGGTTCTTGTTGACCGCTACCACCGAAGGAACCAACCGCTCCCCCTCGGCTGAGGGAATGACGATAGGCTCACCGCCTTCCATTACTGCTACGACCGAGTTCGTCGTTCCTAAATCAATGCCGATAATCTTTCCCATGTTCTGCCTCCAGAGAGATTGAAATCAAGTTTCTTTTTTGAGACGGCGAGCTATCGGGCAACACGCACTAGCGCCGGACGTAAGACGCGCTCACCCACCAAGTAACCCTGTTTGACCACCTCGATAATCTGTCCTTCTGCGTATCCCTCGGCTTCCTCATGCGAGATGGCTTCATGGAAATTGGGGTCGAACGGCTGACCTTCCGCCTCGATTTTGGTTACTCCTTCTGCCTCCATGATGGACAAAAGCTTGCGGTAAATCAGTTCAATGCCCTGCGCCCATTCCGTGCCTTCAATTTCCGCAGGGCAGTTTTTTAAGGCGCGTTCCAAGTCGTCCACAACATCCAAGAACTTTTTCAACACTGCGCTGCTGGCGAGTTGATAGGTTTGAGCTTGCTCCCGTTCAACGCGCTTCTTGTAGTTGGCAAACTCGGCTCGGGCGCGCTGCCAACCATCTAGATATTCATTGGCCTTCTTTTCGAGTTCGGTGAGTTTTGTTTGCAAATCCTCTTCCTTTGTCTCTTCTTCAGGGATATTGTCTTCTGCGGGTTGTTCTTCCGCGACCAAGGGTTGGGAGGGTTGATTTTCTTCGTTGGTGGTCAAGTCTTCCTCACTCATCCTAAGCTACCTCCTCGCAATCGGTTTCTTGTGCCAAGCGCTCGACCTACTCGGAATGCAATTCCACGACCAAGTCGCTGAGCAGACCGGCTACAAAGCGCACGGTTGAGATGCTGCGCCCATAAGCCATGCGGATCGGGCCGAGAACGCCCAACGCCCCGGTTGCCAACCCAGGCGCACCATAGCGGGCTAAGATCATGGAGCATTCGCGCAGTTCTTCCCAGGTGCCTTCGCCACCGATCAACACCTGGACGCCGCCGACGTTGGTGGTTTCCAAGGTGCGGGTGAGTAAATCTTCTAATAGCGGCCGTTCTTCTAAAATGCGCAGGGCTTTGCGGGCTGTTTCACTCTCCGAGAATTCGGGGTGAGATAGAACCTGAGTTAAGCCATCGCGGTACACTTCACTGCCCAAGATTTGGCTTGAGTGATGCAATTCCTCAACGATCAGGCGCACCAAATCTGTCTCAAGGGCATCCAGGGGTGCAGTCAGAGCGCTGATCGCTTCAGGTCCAAGACCGCTCAAAAGCTGGTTCAAGTGGTTAGCGGCAGCACTGAGTTGTTCTTGGGGAACAGGCTCGGCAAGGGTCAACATTTGTTGGCGCACATCGCCGCCGGCTAACACCAAAACCATGAGCACCTGTCGGCCGCGCGTGTTGATTAATTCAAGATGCTTAAAGCGCGCTTGCTGGACGTGCGGCGCGGTGACCAATGAGGCGGCTTTTGCCTGTTGGGC
>CALFWB010000006.1 GCA_937928795.1 uncultured Anaerolineales bacterium | reverse complement strand
AAATGGATGCCAGCCGCCTCGATCTTGTCCATAAATTTCGGGCGCAGTCCGGTAGCGCGCAGACGCCCAATAATTTTTCCGTTCTCATAACCGCTTTGCTCAAAAACAAAGATATCCGTCAAGGTGATGACATCTCCTTCCATGCCGCCGACTTCGGTGATATTCACCACTTTACGGGTACCATCTCGCATTCTCTCTTGGTGTATAACCAGATCAATGGCAGAAGATACCTGCTCACGGATCGCTCGAACGGGCAAATCCATTCCAGCCATGAGAGCCATCGTCTCGATTCTTGCCAGTGTATCGCGAGGAGAATTCGAGTGCGCTGTGGTCATCGAGCCATCATGTCCGGTGTTCATTGCTTGTAACATGTCCAAGGCCGCTTCATCGCGAATCTCGCCAACAATAATTCGATCCGGCCTCATCCGCAACGCATTGATGACCAACTGACGAATCGTCACTTCGCCTTTCCCTTCAATATTCGGTGGGCGCGACTCTAAGGTGACGACATGTTCTTGGCGCAGTTGCAGTTCGGCTGCGTTTTCAATTGTAATAATACGCTCATCGTTTGGAATGAATTGAGAAAGAATATTCAATAGGGTAGTTTTACCTGAACCCGTACCACCCGAAATAACGATGTTCAACCTTGCTTCAACACACGCCTTAAGAAATTGTAAAGCTTCCGGAGTGATTGAGCCATATTGGATTAGTTGTTCAATGGTTAGAGGATTCTTGAAAAATTTTCGGATCGTAATAGTTGGACCAACTAGAGAGATCGGTGGGATGACAGCATTCACGCGCGAGCCATCCGGCAGACGAGCATCAACATACGGGCTGGACTCGTCAATCCGCCGCCCAAGCGGTGCAACAATCCGATCGATAATTCGCATCACATGCTCATCACTCTCAAAGGTTAACGGCACTCTCTGAATCTTCCCATTGCGTTCGATGTAGATATTCTTGGCTCCATTGACCATGATTTCAGTGATCGTTTCATCCTCCAGTAAAGGTTGAAGCGGTCCAAAGCCAAGAATTTCAGCCACAATCTGTTCGAAAAGACGATGCCGTTCAGGACGAGAGAGAACAATGTTCTCTTCGCTAAGGACTTGATCAAATAACTCTTGGATGGTTTGACGCACTTCGCTGACGCGGGTGATATCCATCCCCGGATCAAGCTCAGCGAGCAGTCTATTCTGGACACGGGTTTTTAAGTCTAAATAAGTGTCTCTTTGAGGTGCAGCCGCGGGTGTTACCCGGCGAGCCTGAACGGCCATGATCCGATTCTTTGCATCTGATTCCCCATTCGAGGTAATAACACCTTGACCTTGTTCAATCCGCTTTAATAGCGACATATTGATCTCTCCAATTGCTAACGACCTGCTTTACTAAATATACCGGCATAACCTTTCTTGGTCTCAATTTCCAAGTCCGCAATCTGGTTAATTCGCTGACGCACCGTCTCTGCCAAAGATAAATACACTTTTGCTAATGGCTTTGTCTTATCCTCAAGCATAAAGGGCATCCCTCGATTCACAGAAGGTATTGCGGTTCTTTCGTCTAGCGGGATGGTTGCAACCACCTCTTGTTTGAGGCTTTCGCCGATTTTTTCGGCGGTTATTGTGATGCGTTTATCAAAGCGATTAAGTACAAATAACACTTTCTTGCGGTGAACGTTCAAAACATTGAAAACTTCCAAAGCCATTCGGGCGTTCTTTATGGCTGGAATTTCCTGCGTTGTCAACAACACGATAAGGTCTGCAACATCGATCGAGGATAGAACCACATCTGACAGATATACTGATGTATCCACGATGACATAGGCAAACATTCTCCGCAAGAATTGCAATACCTTGGCAAATTGTTCACCTGTAACGCTCTCAGCATATTCAGGCCGTAGCGGCGCAGCTAATACCTTGATTCCCGATAGTTTATGGAGTAAGAGGACACTGTCTACGACCTCCGGATCCAGTTCGTCAACTCGCGGCGCTAAATCCACAACACTATTTTTCCCTTGCTCGTTCAAGAATACGGCAACATCACCAAATTGAAGGTTGGCATCCACAAGTACAACTGGGTTTTCGGAACTATGTAAAGCAACCGCTAGATTGACCGCAACGGTCGTCGTTCCTACCCCACCCTTTGGACTATAAACAACAATGATCTTTCCGTCAAAAGCACTTCCCCCTCCAACCGCCGCCCCACCGCCTGGTTGAACTGTGCTAGCAAGTTTCTCCCGTTCCTCGTGGGCCATAATCCCCGCCCGTCTGACCGCCGCACTCAACTCGTCTACCGTTGGTGGTTTTGTCAGGAAATCTCGTGCCCCAGCCAACATCGCCCGGCGCATGTAATTGGGATCGCCTTGAACTGAAAGGATGACAATTTGCGTGAAAGGATTCGTCCGTCGAATTGCCTCTGTGGCTGTGATCCCATCCATATCCGGCATGTTGATATCCATGATGACCACATCCGGTTTGGTTTGACGGGTCACCTCAATTCCTTCTTTTCCCGTTCGAGCAGCTCCGACAACCTCCACGTCCTTTTCGAATTGAAGCAATTTGCGGATATTCTCACGAGTCTCCGCAATATCATCCACAATAACGACGCGAATCTTTTCCGTAGAACTCATCATCCTCTCTGAAACCTAGCTCTTAGGGATTGGGTGTTGGCGTTTGAAAAGTAATTATCGGCATTACAGGCGAATTGACCCTGGGCTCGATCCCATAGGGTAATTTGACCGGGATCGGGACGTTATATTTATTTAGATAATACTGCAGTGTTTCTGCTTCTATTTGAACGCGCGAATTATCGCCAGCAGATCTCAAATGAAGAGTGAATTGAGCTCCGTTCGCCATGAGATAGGTAAGCATCAGGGCATCTTGCGGTGTGACGATGAGGCTAACAAATTCGGGAGTTGGCTTTGGGGGTGGAGGTGCAGCTTGACCGGGTGGTTGTGGAGGCTGTTCGCCTTGTTGTTGAACCACCCCGCTGCTTGGCTCGCTCATAAAGCTCGCTGCGTAGTTGCCAACGCTCAACACTGTCACATCCTGTAAAATGACTTGGGCGACAAGGCGTGGACGTTGCGGCTCTGAAGGAACAACAATAATCGGCTGACCCAATCCGGGGATCGTCTCAGCTCGACCGGCATTTCCTGTTCCCTCCCCAACCGGAGCCGAGATACCGGCGGTTAGGTAAACAGTCGGCTCGCGAACCCCTGGAGCAATTGCCTCACCAGCAACGTTAGGTAGTTTGGATTGATATTCGGTATCAATATCCACAAACGCATGAACCACCGCCACGTTCACCCGATCCCCGGCTTGGACCGGATAACTTGCTTTGGTAAGGCGATCGATGGGAATAGCGACTGCAACGCTTCCACGCGGGATATAGAGGGCAATATCTGAACCTGTTTTGGATAATTCCTCAGCGCTATTTGCCAACATGTTCTCCATCAAGATAAATCCAGCCTCAAGATCAATGCGCGCCAAGCGCCCCTCAACCTCTTTGATCTCCGAAAACATTCCCTGAATAAAGAATTGCCGTTGGATGGGAATTAAACTAACCACATCCCGCGTGATAACATTTCCGCGCGGCACTTTTTGGGTTGTAACCAGTACATTGACGACATCAATCACTGGCGTAGGTTCGCTGACCTGCGATGGCTGTTGTGGTGATATTGCAGGGCGAAAACGTAGAAAAACCAACACAACCGCCACTAACCCTAAAAAGACAATTAGGGCAAGTAAAAAGAATATTCTTCCTCGTCGCATGATCTCCTCCAAAAATTAAAGTCTATTTCGGGCACATTCTGGCGGTTTTTCATCCATTGTATTATATATTGAGATAGCAATTTTTGTTACCTCTAGGCTATACAGTTTTGTTAGCCTATCCTGCAACAAAACTCGCTCAGTATTAGCTGGAACACCTGACCGCACCTTTGAGTGTACCCGATTTTTGGAATTCGATGGTAAGTTTTTCCGGTGCTTATTGAGGAAGAATGCAACTAAGATGCCAAAAACCCTGGCCACTTACCAGGGTTTTTAGGGATAAATAAATATGTGCCTTACTAGATAAATTAAATGGCGTTAACAATACGGCTAAAGACGTTACCGATGGCCGGTCCAAGCAGCGCAAGGATGACGATGACCACAATCGCTACCAGGACAAGGATCAAAGCGTATTCCACCAGACCTTGACCTTTCTCTTTCGGGGCGAATAGCATGGCCTTTTACCTCCTTTCCACAAAGATTGTACACTGCGTACTTATCATGATTATATAGAATCTTTTAATTTTTTGCAATATCCTTTTTATGAAAAAATCCTTGCAATTATGTAAGTTCCGCTACTTCTTGAAGAGGGATAGTAAACGTGACGCGTGTTCCCTCGCCAATGCGAGTGCTCAATTGAAAATCGCCACCCAGCATCTCAACCCGATCGCGGATAATCTTGATCCCCATATTTGTTCGCTCTTTCAAAATCTCGGGGTCAAAACCTTTTCCATTATCATCAACCATAACCTTTACCATCGTATTGCCTAGATCCAAGTGTAAACGCACTTCACTTGCCTGACTATGGCGAATTGCATTTCCTAATAGCTCTTGGATAGCTCGAAAGAGCATCACCTCTAAATAGGGCTCTAATCTGCGTTCCATGCCACTCAATGTAAATTGAACCGAAGAACCAGGAATTCCTTGCATTGCATCTACATAACGCTTAACGGTGGGCGCTAATCCCAAATCGTCCAGCATCATCGGTCTTAATTCAAAGATGAAATCCCTCACTTTCTGAAATGCTTGCGTAGCAGAAAGCCGAAGACTTTCCAGTTCTTCTTTAGCTTTCACCGGGTCGATTTCAAACAAGCGCATTGCAATTTCAGTTTGTAAGATAAAGTTTGAAAGAGCTTGGGCTGGTCCATCGTGCATTTGCCTCGAGAGCCTCTGGCGTTCTGCTTCTTGAGCCTGAATGATCATCTCAATCCCCTCGCCTGGACGAAAACCTTTCACCAAACCGGAAAAACTCTCAACAAGATTATGGAGAGTCGTCCGAAAATCTTCTAACCAATTGGCTTGTCCGCGCAGTTGCTGAATCTGTGCTTGAATTTTTTCGACCTTTCCCGACATTAAGTACAACCTTTGCTGGGCTTCAAGCGCAGCTTCGTATCCCATCCGTAATTCATGGCGCGAGAAGGAGTCGGTGTGAGATTGAATTTTTTGTAGCTCCGCCGTAATCGCAGCATTTTTTTTGCTGAGTTTCTCGACTTCTTGTTGGCTTTGAAGTAAAAGACGCTCGTTTTCTTCAAGGTCTTGTCGAATGTCTTCAATTAGACGGTCAATTTGCTCGATTAAGCTCCGCATGAGTTCTAATGGATTTTGTTCTTGACGGCCGTTCATAGGATTTCCTCATTCTTTAGTCCCTACAGAATCCATTTGCACCCAACCGTGTTGCAAAGCATAGATCACAGCCTGGGTACGGTCTTCAACTCCAAGCTTTCTAAACAACGATGCGAGATGATTTTTAACGGTTTGATGACTAATGCCTAAATGATGTGCAATTTCCTTGTTGCTTTGACCAAGACTAAGATAGGATAAAACTTCCATTTCCCTTGGTGAAAGAGGTAAGTTGGCGAGCAACCTACTCATTTTTTCGTTTTGATGACCACATCCTGTTTGCTGAGCCAGCCATTCTCGGAACTCTTCTTCACTTACAATTTCATCTGACACAATATAATGCCCCTTTACGACGGCTCGAATTCTTTCCACAAGATCACTTGGTTGAATATCCTTCGTACAATAGCCCCATGCCCCCAGATGAAATGCATTCAGCTTCTGCTCCGCATCATCGTAAGCTGTCAACAAGATCATTCTGGTCGAGAAACCTTCTTGAACCACTTGTTCAACAACCATCAAGCCATTCCGATCTGGTAAATTGACATCCGTTATCGCAATGTGCGGGTGGTGCTTGCGGATTAATGCTAGCCCGTCCTCTCCGTTTGACGCATCGGCAATGACATCAAAATCAGCTTCTAGGCGCAATACATCTATCACCCCTTGCCGAAACAATGGGTGATCATCAATGATGATCAGAGATGTTTTCTGTTGATCCTGCATCAACGGCTTCGCCATTTTCATCCATAGTATAGCACTAAAGGACTACTCAATCCACAAACTAATAAAGTTGTTAAGTCTCCAGCGATAAATTGTCATCGGTAATTCATTGTATTCTCGCAATGCGGCGTCATCCGCCGTATAAATTACGGTCAAACCTTTGGTCAAGGTTGGATACCAAGTGGGAAAACAGATTAGATAATCTACTTGCTGCTCATCCAAGTATTCAGCCAACTGACTCTCATCCCGAATGAAAGGGATAACTTCTGGATTAATTAACCCCGCAAGGTCAAGGATGTCATGGCTTGTAAAATAACCGATTGCTCCGATATCATGGACGGCAATCCGAGAATGGGTAGGGAGGTTTTGTTCCGCCCACTTAGCAGTTTCTACCATCTGGGTCTCGATGAGATACACATCTTTAGCAAAAGCTCTGCCGCCTAACCCCCAAAAAGCCACCGTGATCATCAACCAAGAAAAGAAGCCTGCTTTCGCCAACACCCATCCCCATTTCTGTTGTCGCAATAACCAACGATAAACCAAAATCGATCCCTCCACGCCGATCAGAGCATACACACCTAAAGCCGGCATGATATAGCGGCCGTGCTGATATGTGACCGGCAAACGGACTGCATAGATGGTCAGCATCATTAAGTACCAACCCATCCAAGATAACGTCAGCCAGTCTTTATCCTTCCAGCTTTGATAAGTTCGGTAAAGAAAACCGCCCAACAGGAAAACCCCTCCCCCAACCAGAGAAACTGAGAATTGCTGCCATAAGCGGTATACGAGAGGTAACTGTCGCAATTGAGCGTATTCAGCTTGTTTCGCATAAAAGGTTGTTGGAAACCACGCTCCGCTCACGCTCTGATTGAAAAAGAGATAGGCCACTAAAGAAAAAACAATCAATAGAAAGAAAAAGAAATTTCTTTTTTGAAAGAGGGCATCCCGGCGTAGCAGAAATCCAACCGCCATCGGTAAGAACAGGGTCAACAAATCAGGGCGAATCCAAACTGCTGTGGCGAGAAGAAGAGAGGGTTGCCAACCTAACTTACTAGTCCGTAAGAAATAGAAAACGGCGACCACTGTAAAGATCGCCAAAATCGTTTCCATGCCCGACACAGAAGCCCAGACAAAATGCCATTCAAAGAGGAAAAACAACCCTAACCAACCCCACGAAGATTTGTTTTGCTCAAAAACCTTGAAAGCAAAAATGCTCACTCCCCAAAGGAATCCAACGCCTAGCAAAAAAGCCCAAAAGATGGGATTAATCCTCAAGAGATAACCAATGCTGAGAAACAGCGTCCACAGCGGTGCCGTAGCACCCCCAGAAATCTCTCCCGCTTCAAATGCCCAGCCCTCCCCACGGGCAAAATTACGCGCATAGGTCTGATGGATCCAGGCATCATCTAGAGGGAAACCGATCCGATCGTTGATCGAACTAACGCAAAGATAAGCTCCGCTTGCAAGCGTTGCCAATCCAAGTAAAATCAATATCCTATGGGTTTTCATGGATGCGATAGATTTTCCAGTCCGGTTGATTGTCGATTAAAACGAGCATATCCGTAGTTGCAGGTGAAAAGAAATAGCGGGATAACTCGGGCGGATGATCGCTCTCGATCACCAAGAACTTGACTCCGAAACGTTGAGCGACCAAATGGATCGATTTTTCGCCGCCGACCGGCACAGATACGGCCGGCATCTCACACCTCAGGTAGAAACCCACCGGATTATTGAGCATAATCGCCCCATTGTCGAGTTTCCCTCCTCCGAAAATTTGCCTGAGCGAAACACAAATGCCAGCTTGTCTTTGTTGTGACTCCTCCCAAACGGGTTGAGCAATCTCCTTCCCAATAACCCTTGTGTGATAAAGATAAACCGTCAAAAGCATCAAAAAACCAAGAAGAAAAAGACTAAAGACCCGACTCGCCTGTTGGGCATTCCAGCCTCGCACTCGCACTCCTAACTGTATGAACACCCCAAATCCTTCACTGGCTAAAACCCAAACCAGGGGCTGAAAAGCAGCCGCAACATGAAAATAACCGCCCCGCCACCCAGCATAAGGGAAGACAAAGCTCATCAATGCAAACATCACCAACCAAGCCATACTCCCTGCCTTAACGACTCGTTTACGCCTTTTCTCCCAAAAGCCCAAGAGAACCAGAGGAAGTAAAAGAATTTCCATCTGAACTGCGATCATACTCATCAGGTTCTGAAAACTAGCGTACAACCGATCGTACACCAAGGGCATTATCCCCCCTTGCATAAGATAGTTGAGATCGAGATCGCTGGCAGGGTAACGATATAAGTCATTATAGTGGCGCAAAAATAGGGTACGTTGATTTCCGGGTGGGAAAAAGGAGTGATATTCCATCCAATTTCGCCCATACCATCCCCCCATGATCAATCCATACCCAAATAGAAATACGGCAACCTTGCCAAGAGCCAATCTTGCATCAACCATTTGGCGCTTGCTAAAATGGTCAATGATCAGGATGAGCAAAAAGAGCAACATCCAAAAAAGGCCATCCGCTCTGGCAAGATGCATCAGTCCACAAACGATTCCGGCTAAAAAAGCCTTTCCAAAACCTAAGTCAGGAACTTGCCCCGCGAGGATAAGCCACAAGGTCCCTAAGAGCATATAAATTGCAAACGTATCCGTGGTTGGAAGATAGGCCAAATAGAACATCGGCAGCCAAGCCAAAAGTGCGGCAAACAGGGCAACAAACCGCTGCCCACTGATGCGCTGACCTAGCCAATAAGTCAAAGGAGAAACCACTGAACCGAAGAGGATAAACAGGATACGCGCACTCTCAAATTGTTCGCTGCCTCCCAGAACCATTCCCACATAGGCAAGGAGTGAGGCAAGCGGCATCCAATACGTGTGAGAAGGAATCGGTAAGCTCTTCGGGTCGGTTAAGTAATTCCACACATAAGGCTCCCAAAAGCCCTTCCCTCGCCAAAGAAGGGTTCCACCGGCATAATAATATTCGGCGTCCATGTAACCCGGAGAGGATTGAAAGATGGCCGCCAAACTGACTACCACCAATCCACCGAACCAGACAAAAATAAGGTCTTTGATCGCCTGCAATTTATGGGAGCGCATACAACGTATAAACATCTCCGAATTGCTGAATCACCGGGAGCGAGAGGGTTAGGCGGTCAAACAATTCCCATTGATCATTCGAGTACCGCCGATCATGTTGGCGAACAAATTGCGCCCCCTGATGAAAGATGAGTACCGCTTGATAGCCTCTTTCCCTCCAAACTCGAACTATTTCTTCAATCGATTGCGGAGGAAAAAGACTGTAACTATACCATTCATCCAATATCTCGTCTCCATCGCACTTAGGCAGACAGTAAAGGCTGCGAGGCTCAAAGAGCAACAGCACACGCTCTTGGCTAGCTCGTTTTTTTACTTCCTGCAATGTAAGGTAGTGCCAGCCGAGGTTATGGGTCAAGTAAGCTTGTCGATCGATCTGGCCGCCGATGAAGTCCAGCACCCTTTTTTGAACCGTAGATGTAAAAACTTCCACAGCAGTCAAAATGAGAACGAATAGGATGGCACCATTAAAGATAGCCCAGATACGGATTTCTCCAAGCCTAAGCGAGCGCAAGGTTCGATATCCAAAACCACACAAGATGACCAAGCTAGGAAAAACAGCCCAATAGAGCCGACTTTGAATGAGATAACCGGCCAAACGCGCCCCAACTCCCCAAACAACCCAAGCGGTTAAGGCAAAGCTGAGGCTCAGCTTGACCCACAGACTTTCTTTTTCCTCTTTTCCCGCAAAGAGAAATGCAACCGAAAAGGGAGCCAGAAGCAGAAATAAGGGCCCAATGCTGGCATTAAACCCTTCTTTACCCTCGACGCCGAGCATCGTGGCGGTAATAGGCAAAAAAAGGGAAGTCCACCAATTGCCATAAGGCTCTAGTCCGCTATAGAACCTTATTCGTAAGGACGACATTTCGCCGGCTTCAAACAGCAAGGGATAAAAGGGTTGCTTAACAACTAGGAAGTTTTTCAACCACCACGGCAACGAGGTGAGCAGAAAAACCACGCTAAAGAATACGAGGACTCTAATCCACTGAGATGCCCATAACGGCCTCAATCCCCTTTCTTTTTGTGCAAGGAAAAACTGTCTCGGATAGAATAGAAAAACAGCTAGCATCACGGCAAGAACAAGAATTCCGGCTGTGTACTTCGTCCCTAAGGCAAAGCCACAAAAGATTGCAGCTAGGGAAATATTCCTGAGTTGAGGTTGAATGAGAAAATTCCTGAGGGTTTGGACGGCGCAAACACCCCAAAGAAAAGTCATCCAATCAACATAACCCCAACTCAGGCTATCAACAAAAGTAAAACCGCACAGCAAGGCAGCCAAAGCTACCCAAATTTCTTCCCACGAAAGGGAATCTTTCAAAACCTCGCCAATCCCAACCAAAGAGAGTAAGCCCATCATCCATCCTAAAAGCGGGCCGGCCTCGACTCCACTCAAGCTGATCGACAAAGTGTAAAGCATCTCTCCCAACTGAGGCATCCCCCAAAACGGATTTGCAGGAAGAAAGACAAATTTTCCCGTTTGCAAATACGTCATCGGTAAAGAAAGATGATAAACTAACGCATCAAAAGCGATAGGAGGTGAGATAGCCGTCATATATCCGCACAGAAGCATGAATCCGAGCAGGGTTGCAAGAACTTTCGCATATCGGCTATTCGGCATCATCTCTTGAATCTGATTAAGCAACCCCCTTCCCCATCGAACCATCGTTTGCCAACACCCTATGGTAAGAAAACCGAGCCACAAGACCGACCAGTACCACCGAACCCCGACAAGCCATCCGAGTCCTAGATAAGCAGTGCCAAGAATGCCCAGCCCTAATGCGGCACATTGAACAACGGAGTAGGTGTGATCGGGATAAAAGCGCTCGAGAATCCTTAAGCCCAGTCCCCCTGCACAGGCGATGATGAACAAGCCAATGAACGTCTGATAGGCAAACTTGAGCCATATCGACAACTGTTCGGCGGTGAACGGCTTATGATAAACAAAATATCCCCCAACAACTAGAATCAGCCACACCAATCCCAAAACAGCTACTATAGACGTTCTACGCCTCAACTCCATTATCGTGCCTATCCATGATCAATCTATTCTATTTCGGAGTGCTTGCAGGACGGTTATGGGAGGTCGCACTTGCCACCAACGAGTCCACCATAGACCCAACAAAACCAGAAGTGGAAACGGAAGAAACATCACCGAGCTTTCTTGATTACCTTGGACAGTGGATAAAAACAGCCACCATGAGCCAACAAACCATCCCAAAAGCAGCCCCCAAACCAACCATTTGCCAAAGCGATGCCATCGCTCCTCTAAGACACGGAAAACCAAGCACATCGCTGGATAGAAGAGAATAAAATGAGTGGTCGCCGTCCGATAGGCGACTAAGTTATTCACTACCAAAGTCAAAAGTCCAACCCAAAAGAAATGAGGGTAATCTTTCTTCCAAGCCACTCCCCACTCAACAAATAAATATCCCAAAAATCCCCCATAGAGAATCCACTCAAGCTGTCGCTTCACGCCCGGTGTCAGAGATGCCAGAATCGAGAGTGGCGAACTTTCTCCGGTATAAGTTGGGTAATCCAATATCTGACGCAGCATTTGCAGCGGCCAATCAGGCAGAAACATTAAGGACACAGCTAGAATGACCCCTCCTCCGCCGAAAAATCCCCCAAATACATCCCAACGGCGTTGCGAGAAAGCCCAAATCAACACCCAGGGCACAAAGAGAAAGACCATCTGAGGTTTACAAAGACTCAACGCCAGCAAAATTCCCGCCGCAAAATCATTCCTGCGCTTGACTGCTAATAGCGAGAGCAAAACAAGCAATGCATTGACAACTGCGTATTGCCCAAGGATGATCGAGCGCAAACTGTAGTACCCCAGAAATAAAAATAGCATCAAAAGAGTCAGCTTAAGCGGCCGCATCTGCCACTCGCCTAAACGGAAAGCCAGAAGGATGATGAAAACCATACAGAGTTCCAACAAGGTCATCCATAATGCCCGCGCAACAGTGTACTCAAACAACGCAAAGGGAGCGATAAAGATCATGACCGGCAAAGGATAGACAAAGTGAGCAATATCCTCTCCCTTTTGTTTGTCTGCTGGCCTTCCATAGATGACAATCTGTGTCGCCAGACTGACTCGTTCATCATAAGGGCTAATCCCCTCAATGAGCCAATATCTTGCCCCCATCCAACGCGCCAGAAAATCGTTGCCGCCCGGCTGCCGTTGCGAATAAACGAAATTCGTTTGAAACAACCCCACCAAAGCTAAAAGAACCCCCATGATCAGGACTATTTCATAGAGGAGACGCCTTCGTTGACTCAATTCATCCCTTTCACAAGAATTATTTCTGGGTTAAGAAACCATTGACGACAATATCTTCGATCGCCTCTTGCAAGTGAATTTCGGGTGACCAACCAATTGCCTTTTGAATTTTGGTTATATCCGGTAACCGCCGAGACATATCCTCAAAACCCGAGGCATAAGCCTGATCGTAAGGAATGTAAACGACTTCCGCATGTTCCTCTTTGAGTGATTGAGGAATCTTGCGTAATTTCACTCCTTTGACCGTCCGCAAGACCAAATCGGCTAAATCCCTGATGGAAATTTCCTCCTGAGAACCGATATTGTAGACATTGCCAAGCACAGAGTCGGACTCGGCTAGGGCAATCATCGCTCGAACTGCGTCTTTGACGTGCAAGAAGCAGCGGCTTTGATTGCCATCTCCATACACGGTAAGCGGTTTCCCTTCCAAAGCCTGCTGAATAAAACGGGGCACAACCATTCCATATCTTCCGCTCTGGCGAGGACCTATGGTGTTGAAAAGCCGAAAGATAACCACAGGGAGACCTTTCTCCCGAAAGTAAGCTAAAGCCAAAAACTCGTCAATCATCTTGGAAGCCGCATAAGACCAACGGCTTCGGACGGTCGGACCTAGGACGACATCATCATCTTCCGAAAAAGGCACCCGATTTCCCTTGCCATAAACCTCAGAAGTTGATGCAATCAGCACTTTCGCCCGATACCGAACGGCGGCTCGCAACACTGCCATCGTCCCATTCACATTGGTCTCAATCGTTTGAACGGGTTGGTCAACGATGAGTTTGACTCCCACGGCAGCAGCCAAATGAAAGATCACATCACACTCACTGGCGAGGCGGTCCAAGACAATCTCATTCAAGATTGAGTCAATGGCAAAGCGAAAGCGCGGATTTTGACACAAGGGAGCAATATTTTCAAACTTACCCGTCGAAAGGTTATCGATAATCGTCACGATGTGCCCGCGTTCCAGCAGCGCCTCTGCTAAATGAGAACCAATGAATCCTGCTCCCCCCGTAATTAAGATGCGCTGAGCATTCATTCTTTGGCTTGAACCAAATTCTATGGACATTTTTCTAAAACAATGGCAACCTCATCATGGTAAGTTTGACACCACCCACTTTGCTGGAAGAGTTTGGACATTCTCCACTCTTTTTCCATAAGGATAATCTGGATATTCCATCGTTCAACCACTTGTTCCCAACCATCTTGCGCCTGAGCAATCTGAAACCATTGGTCTAGAATTTCATCGTTATACAAATCAGTGCGCCCATCCACGAATACTGCATATTCGGGAAGCGTCCAGAGCAAATAAGCTCCCCAATTGTAACTGTTATATAAGTTGCCTGGGGGACGTTCTTTTCTTAAGTAATCTACGGCTCCGATAGGATAAAACCGACTCAATTCTTTGAAAATGCTATTGTGTGGAAACGCCATCACCGATCGGTAAACACACACCAATAAGATCAACCCGACAAGGATGAGATTGAGCATCGGTTGCTCTTTTGCGGAATTGCTTTGGCGCGCAAAAGCGCTAAGAGAGCGAAATCTGATTGAAAGGTCTTGCAATTCAATATGCTCTAACGCCCTTGCAATCGGCAGAGGGGCTACGAGGGCAAACAATGCCACATTTCTACCAGCCATTAATGCTAAGTAAAGAAAAATCGATACAAACAGCACATCTCGTAAAGCCCATCTCCGCCCAGAAAAAGCAGACACGATAAAAAGAAGGATGCACAACCAAATAAACGGCTGCATGGAAAGAGAATGGAAATCAGGTGATTGCCATTCCTGAATGTAAACCTGAAGTTTTTGAATCGAGACCGTTCGTAATGGATAAAGATAAATTCGATACCCTAAAGGATTCAGCATTGCAACCAAACCCATTACCAGTCCAGCAATGAGTAAGGTAGAGATGTCCTCACTATGGAGCGCTTCCCAGAGGCGGCGCCTTTCCGACCAAGCAGTAAGCAACCGCTGGATGAGCAACTCAACCAAATAAATCCCCCAAATTAGAAAGCCAATAATGAAACCTCCGTGCATATTGACCCAAGCCAACATCACCAAAGGCAGAACAATCCAGAGCCATTTGCGGAATTGGGCAAACCCTTGGTCAGCACCTCTTTCTAGCAAATATAAAAAAAGGGCCGTGAAAAGCAAGGTTACCAAGTGCGGTCGCGCTGACCAATAGACTCCGCTAACTGTTGCGGCTAGGACACTCAAAAATGCCCGCGCCAACTCGTTGCCCTTCAAAGTGAGATACTCGAAAGCAAAGGTTATCGCAATGAATAGACCGGTGAGCAGGTTCAATCCCCCCATTCCGACTTCCCCCTCAATCCACGCCATGGGGATTTGAATTAACCACCCCGGATAAAGCCATTGTGAACCATATCGAGTGTAGGAAAAATAATCCGAAGTGATAATTTGTCTGTTTTCAATCATCCATTTTCCAGCCCGCAAGTGCCACCATGTGTCAGAGTCAATCGAAATGCGAGTTGCCATAATATAAATTAGCAATACAGTCAACCAAAAGACCATCTGTTTGAATCTCATGATGATTAGCCCTTTTCAAGAATCCGTTTAGCGTATAATCTAGAAGGAGCCATGAAAATTCTCTTTTCCACTCGCCATTGCTTAACTTCTGCCATCCCGCTTTCGGTAGCATTAATTGCGGTCATCTTAAGGCTCAATGCCGGTCCAAGAACCATCGACGATGCATACATCACCTATCGATACGCGAGGAATATTTTAGCCGGTAACGGCTTTGTCTTCAACCCCGGCGAGCGAGTTCTCGGCACCACCACTCCTTTATATACTTTACTGTTAGGATTGCTCTCCCTACCATTTGGTGGTGCAAGTGCAGATTTCCCCTTGATTTCTTATGTTTTCAATGCAGCACTTGACGGGGCAACTTGCCTATTCCTCTATCAATTGGGAAAGAAACTCCACACCCCGCTCTTGGGCATTGCATCTTCTTTAGCGTTTGCCCTTGCACCCTTTAGTGTAACCTTTTCCATCGGCGGACTGGAAACGAGCCTTTATGTCTTTCTTCTGGTGGGAATTTGTATTCTGTATATATATCAGCGTTTTGAATGGGCATCTTTGATCGCAGCTTTAGCGTTTCTCACTCGCCCAGATGCGTTGATTCTTATCCTCCCTCTTCTTATGGATTTCACTGCAATCACCTTTTCAAAAATGAGAACACAAAAATCCCCCCTCAAAAGCTGGGAATTTCAACAATTTCTGCGCGTTGCCCTAATCTTTATCCTGCCAAGCGCTGCTTGGTTTCTCTTTGCCTATTTTTATTTCGGGTCTCTGTTTCCGAACTCAATTGCAGCCAAAGCGCTTGCTTACCGCTTGCCAGAACATAGCGCCTTGATCCGCCTGATCCAACACTACGCCACGCCATTTAGCGAGGACCTCACTCTTGGCAAATGGGGAATTGCAATGGGCTTGGTTCTTTATCCATCCTTATCCATTTTCGGCGGTCTCCATCTCTTTCGGATTACCAAACGCTCGCTGGTAATGGTGCTCTTCCCTTGGCTCTATTTTCTCGCGTTCTCGTTGGCTAACCCCCTAATATTCCGCTGGTACCTAACTCCGCCAATTCCGTTTTATTTTCTTTGCATCTTCATTGGGCTAATTACTTTCTGGGAGCAGTTATTTCAAAGTTTCTTAAAAAAATCTTCTCGGCTGGCAGTTTTTTCCATTCCCCAAGTTATTTTCAGCATTGTTACACCTACGCTACTCATCCTCCCTGCTTGGCAGGCTCATCCTTCGCATGGACCCAATCGGTTGGCACCAGAGATGGCCTATATCCAACTTGAACTCCATTACGCAGAAGCTGCAGACTTCCTCAAATCTCATGCGCAGGAATCGTTATCCAATGTGACAATTGCTGCAGGGGATGTCGGTGTCTTAGGCTACCTGACCGACGCAACGATCCTCGATACAGTTGGCTTGAACTCTCCTCAAACCCTGCGTTACTTTCCATTGGATGAAAGGGCTTACGTCATAAATTATGCCATCCCAACCCAACTGATCCTCGATGTTCTACCTGACTATTTGGTCATTTTAGAAGTTTATGGAAGAAATACCTTGCTAACCAACAGGGATTTTCTAGACACCTACCAACTCATCCACCAAATCAACACCGATATTTACGGGAGTAAGGGTTTGCTCATTTTTGAGAAAAGGAATACAACAATAGGGTGAGATTGTTCTCACCCTACTCGACCCTAGCAGAAGCGATGAAAGCGTTATTGGGGGAACAGCCATACCCTCTTGGTTATAATGTCGGCTCGTCCCTCCCTCCTATTGAGATTTTTCTATGCGGTTAACCTAAGTACTCGCGCAGTTTGCGGCGAATTGAAGGATGACGCAAACGGCTTAGGGCTTGCGCCTCAATTTGGCGCACACGCTCACGGGTAACTCCCATCTTGCGTCCCACTTCTTCCAAGGTATAAGCTTGTCCATCCAGTAAACCATAGCGCAACTGCAAAATCCGCACTTCGCGGGGAGGCAAGCTGTTCAATACCGCATCCAGATGCTCCCGCAAAAGATTATAGGTAGCCGTCTCATCCGGGGCAGAGACCTCTTCGTCTTGGATAAAATCACCCAGCACCGAATCTTCCTCGTCATCCGTTGGTGTTTCCAATGACAAAGGACGACGCGCAACCTGGATCATATTTTCGACCTTTTGAGGCGGTACATCCAAGGCTTCTGCTAGCTCTTCTACGGTTGGATCACGGCCGAGACGTTGGGTTAACTGGTGTTGAACCCGCAACAATTTATTAATTTGGTCGCCCATGTGAACCGGGACGCGAATCGTTCGCCCCTGATCAGCAATTGCGCGTGTTACCGCTTGACGGATCCACCAAGTGGCATATGTACTAAACTTGTGCCCGCGCCGATAGTCGAATTTCTTGGCGGCGCGGATCAGACCGATATTGCCTTCTTGAATGAGATCCAGAAACGGCACGCCGCGGCCCATATACTTTTTGGCAACGCTGATCACTAAACGAGAGTTTGCTGTGATCAAATGTTCTCGAGCTGCCCATCCATCCT
The DNA here is from genome assembly GCA_937928795.1 of uncultured Anaerolineales bacterium. GTDB lineage: Bacteria > Chloroflexota > Anaerolineae > Anaerolineales > UBA4823 > NAK19. The sequence continues at coordinate 9,588 of CALFWB010000006.1, read as the reverse complement.
CGATCAAAGCTTGCAGTTCCTTGCGGCGCCGCGGGCTGACATTGCCGCGCGCTAACTCTTCACGCGCCAGCTTGCCGCGCTCTATCCTTTGCGATAGCTCCACCTCTTCCTCAGCCGTTAAGAGCGGAACCCGCCCAACCTCTTTTAGATATAGGCCAATTGTGTCATCGGTATCGATATTTGCCAAATAGTTATCATCGATGACAAGATGAGAATGCAACTCGTCTTCCGCTTCCTCTTCGGAGAGCTCTTCCTCCGTTGGTCCGACCAAACTAGCATCATCAACGTACGGAATCCCTGCGCTTAATAAAGCAGAAAAAGCCTCTTCGAGTTGGTCGACGTCTTGTTCGGCTTCCGGGAAAAAGTTAAGAATGTCATCGATCGTTACGTACGACTTCTGACGGCCCAACTCGATCAAACGCGCAATTGCGTTATTTTCGTCGTCTTCCCTTTCACTTAGTTCGTTTAGCAAGTTTTCATCCAGCATAGAACTCATCTACCATCCAAGATCATTGGGTATATACAGCATACACTTTTTATAACTGAAAATCAAGCCCAAAAAACACCATTTCTTATTTGCAAGACAACAAAAAGCACAGCATCCCTTTTGGAAGCAGTGCCCTATATAAAGCCAAGCCGCACCCTTCACCGCTACCAGCTAAACTTTACTGAAAAAGGTTATACAACAAAAAGACCCTTAAAGTCAAGTAGCTGTCCAAGAATTAATAAAAATTTAATACTTCAATTCATTCGCTTGTTTTTCTTTGCTGAATAAGCTCTACTGGCAGCCGAGTCAAAGCCTTTCGTGTGCACTCAGAAGTTGTTGGCAAGATTGCTTTGTAGGACAACTCAATGAGTTGTCCTACAACTTTTGCGTGGACACAGCTTTCATGGTTATTGACACGTGATAGGTGCTTGATTATAATCCATCCGTTCGCCGCTAAATCCTAGGCGGATAAATCATTCTTTCCGGAGGAAAGGGTATGGATATTCTCTGGTTAGGGAGTCGACATGGCTTAGCCCCCTTTGAACAAATTGTTGTTATTGGAGTCCTTGTTACCGCTTTTATCAGCTTACTCTATGCTTGGTTGCTGCGTGGCAACGTTCTGAATAAAGACAAAGGCTCCCCTTTGATGCAAGAGGTTTGGGAAGCAATTCGGATAGGTGCAGATAGCTACCTGAATCGGCAGTTAAAAACCATCTTACCCCTCATTGCCCTTCTGACCATCGCTTTATTCTTGAGCGTGTACATCGTACCACCGACCCCTGAAGCTGCCGAGGAGTTCGGTGATCAAGCCCAAATCGCCATTGCAATTGGGCGCACAGTTGCCTTCATTATGGGAGCGACTTTCTCCCTGTTAGTTGGACAATTAGGAATGCGCATGGCGATCCAAGCCAGTGTGCGTGCAGCCTCTGCCTCACGGCGCAGTCTTAATGAAGCGCTGACGATTGCCTATTATGCTGGCACCATCACCGGTATGCTCACGGACGGCTTAGGGTTGTTGGGGGGCACGCTTATCTTTGTTGTGTTTGGAAAAGCCGCCCCCGATGCGCTCCTTGGTTTTGGCTTTGGCGGCACGCTCATTGCCCTCTTTATGCGGGTCGGTGGAGGTATCTATACCAAAGCGGCGGATGTCGGCGCCGATCTGGTAGGTAAGGTCGAAAAAGATATTCCCGAAGACGATCCGCGCAACGCAGCCGTTGTTGCCGATCTGGTTGGAGATAACGTGGGCGACTGTGCTGGTATGGCAGCCGACATTTTTGAATCTTACGAAGTGACAATCGTTTCGGCTTTGATTCTCGGTTTGGCCTTAGTTGCCATGACCGGTAACCTCATGTGGATCGTCTATCCGCTTGCTATACGCGCCATTGGCGTCATCTCCTCTATTCTAGGAACCTTCGCTGTACCGATTTGGCAAAAAGTGCCGAAAAAAGGACCTTTTGGTTTCCTCCATGCCGAGGATGCCGAAGAAGCGATGTTCCGCTCCTACGAGGTTTCCAGCGTCAATACAATTTTATGGGCTTTTCTGCTAGCAATCTTCTATGCTAACGATTGGCGCATGGCAATGCTCACTACGATTGGCGTTGGATTGGCGGTTGCTTTTAACCCGCTCACTTCTTACTTTACATCCACCAAACGCGCCCCTGTTAAGGAAATCGTCGAATCGACCACTGCTGGCCCTGCAACCACCATTTTATCTGGTTTGTCGGTTGGAATGGAATCAAGCGTTTGGGCGCTAGTTGTCATTGTGATCAGTTTTATTTTTGCGTTATTGTTGTATAACGCCGACGGGCCTGCCTATGTTCTCTATGCGGTTGCAATGATCGGGATTGGTATGCTCAGCCACACGGGAAACAATGTGGCGATGGACTCGTATGGCCCAATATCGGACAACGCCAACGGGATTGGGGAAATGGCTTGGCATGATCTTGACGACGAAGAGACGAAAAAAGCCCGCCAAATCATGGCTGACCTTGACGCAGTGGGAAACACCACCAAGGCGATTACAAAAGGCATTGCCATCGCCTCTGCGGTGATTGCAGCCGTGAGCCTATTTGCTTCATTTTTTATCGACGTCGGACGAGTTCAAGAAGCAGCCAACCTTGCCGCCCAAGCGGCTGGTCAACCGATTCCCTTCCCAAAATTATTGAGTGACACCGGAATTCGGGTATCCGAGGTTAGCGTGTTTATCGGCCTTTTGCTGGGTGGTGCCTTGCCATGGCTGTTCAGTTCACTGTCACTTAAGGCCGTCAGTCGCGCGGCGAGCTTGATCGTGGTTGAGGTGCGCCGCCAATTTAAGATCCCCGGCATTATGGAAGGGACAGTCAAACCCGATTACGCTCGCGTGGTTGGAATCTCCACTCAGGCAGCCCAGAAAGAACTCGTCCCATTGGCAGTGATTTCCGTGCTCACACCTTTGGCACTTGGGCTGATGCTGGGTGTTGAAGCTCTAGCTGGCTTTTGCGCCGGGATTATCCTAAGCGGTCAACTTCTTGCGGTCTTTATGGCAAATGCCGGTGGCGCTTGGGATAACGCCAAAAAAGCCATTGAAGATGAGCCGCGCAATCCTTCAGCAAACCTTGGGAAAGGTTCTGAACGACATAAAGCTGGCGTGGTTGGAGACACTGTCGGCGACCCCCTCAAGGATACCGCCGGACCTGCACTGAACCCAATGATCAAAGTGGTCAACTTAGTCTCCCTAATTGCCGCACCGATTATTGTCAAATATGCCGGCGCGACCGGTGGCACTCTGGTTGGGATTTGGGTGATTTCAATCGGATTGCTAGTAATTGTTGGCTGGGCAATCTCGCGCTCAAAAGCCAAAACCGTCTCGCTGAAAGAAGAACCTGTTGTTGCCTAACAAGGTTTTCGCTATGTCCTCTTTCTCCCGGTCAAAATTGACCGGGAGATTTTTATGTCCAAGCTGCTTTTTCATATGTAAACCCTCTTTCCCAAAAATACTTGACAGTCAAGGATGTTTCCATTATGCTAATCAATGAAATAATTTTGCCCAAAGATATGCGCCCCAAATCGTTGCTTTAGAAGTAACCGTAGGAAGGGAGTTTCTTTTATGACATCAGTTTCTCTTCGGGCTTACTATCGCCAGATCGAAGAATGGATCGACCAAGGTCTCTACAATCAAGCCATCCTCCATTGCCGTCATATCTTGAATATTTATCCCAAATGCCTAGATACGTACCGACTATTGGGAAAAGCATTCCTCGAAAGCCAAAAATTTGGAGATGCCAACGACATCTTCCAGCGGATTCTCTCTAGCCTCCCGGACGATTTTGTTTCTCATGTCGGAATGAGCATCATCCGCGAGGACGAAAGCAACCTCAACGAAGCGATCTGGCACATGGAACGAGCCTTTGAGATACAACCCTCAAACAATGCTATTCAAGGCGAATTAAGGCGGTTATACGGACGTCGCGATGGTATCGAACCGGTCAAGGTCAACCTCAACCGCAGCGCCTTAGCCAGAATGTACCTAAAAGGCAACCTTCACTCTCAGGCTATCGCAGAAATCCGCATGGCTCTCGCAGAAGACCCCCAGCGTCCCGATTTAGAAGTGCTGCTTGCCAAAGCCTATTTTCAAACAAAACAAATCCCTGAAGCCAAAGCCATCGCCAGTCAACTGCTTGCCAAATTACCTTATTGCTATGAAGCTCTCTTCCTGCTCTGGCAAATATCGCTCATGGAAGGTAAAGAAAAAGATGCCGAGAGGTATCTCGGAAAACTTGCCGAATTAGATCCCTACGCAGCTCATCTAAACAAAAATGTGGCTTCTACAGAATTCGTTCCCGACACATCCGTTCTCTTGGAAAAACTAGATACCTCAACGCAATCAGTGGCTCAGAACATTTCCCAACCCGATTGGGCAGCTTCGCTTGGAGTTCAAATTTCACCTGAAGAAGAGCAAATCGAGGCATCTCTTCCCGATTGGATAAAAGAACAGTCCGCAACTCCAACTGAGCTTATTGAACCTGAAGTAGTGCAAGCAAGTGAAATGTTATTCGAAGGCGAGGAAGTATTTTCCGAAAACGCCGCATCACCCGACATACCGGATTGGATGCGAGAATTAGGTTGGGAAGAGGGTAAACCTGAAGAAGAGCAAACAGCAGGAATTCCCGAGATTCCCGCCCTCCCCGAAGAAGAACCGCACGAACTTCTTGCCGGCGATATTCCAGATTGGCTCAAAGAGATTTCGCCCGTCGATGAAACTGAACTCTCGCCTTTCGAGCCAAATCTCGCCGAGTCTCTTCTCTCCCTGGAAGAGACACCTCCATCCGAGGGAGATAGTATCGCCACTTGGCTGGCAGCAATTGAGGCCGAAAAGGAAGGTCTTGAAGAGATTTCACCTCCTGAAGTTGAAGAACTGCCGGACTGGGTTAATGAACTGAACAACAAATCCCACCTCACGGCGGATATTTTACCCTCAGAAACGAACTGGAGTGACACAAGTTTATCGGAAGCTATACCGCCAGAAACACCCCTACCGATAGTGCCGGATTCCTCTCAAGTTCTCCAACCTCCAACTTCTCCTGAAAAGTTACCCTCATGGCTTAGCGAAGAAGAGCCTCTTCCAGCCGCTGACCAGCTTCCAGACTGGCTTCTTGCCAGTTATGAGGAAGAAGAATCCGAAGAATCCAGCCCTTCGTTTACCGAACCGCCCATCAGCGAAGAGGATACAAAACCAGTAAAGCTTCAACCCGAAGAAGAACCTCCCCAAGAACCACAAGCGACGATTGAAACTCCCTTCCCTGCTCTGGGTGATGAAGATGCCTTTGCTTGGTTAGAAAGCTTAGCTGCAAAACAAGGCGCCCAGGAGGCTTTATTGCTCTCAGCAGAGGAACGGAAAGAAGAACCCCCAGAGTGGATTCGCGAATACTTAGATTCTAAACCAGACACTCCAGAATACGCAACACCTGTCTCGGAGGAAGCACCGCTTGCCGAAATCTCCGAATTTGCGGACGAGGAATTCCTGCAACAGGGACTTGAAATCCCAGAGCATAGTTTGGTTACAGATGAACAAGCCGAAACCGAAGAACTACCTGAATGGCTAAGGGCTGAGTTAGAAAAAGAAGGACAAGCGGAGGTAGCCGCAGTTCATGATGAAGAGATCGAAATCCCAGATTGGATCACTTCCGCTACCTCAGAAGAAGAGACAAAGGAATGGATACAAGAGTATCCATCTGAGTCACCTTCGGAACTCCTTACGGTCGAAGAAGAGACACCCGCATCGATCTCCCCGGAGATCTTAATCCCATCAGCAGATTGGACAGAAAGTCAAGCAAGTCTCCTAGCCGTTAGCGAGAGCCCTGAAGAAACCCCGACTGAAATACCATTCACAGAGCAAATATACCCAATCCAGCCTGCCCTCACAGAGGAAGAGAAATTTTCGCCCTCTGTTGAGCTCGGAGAATTTCCTCGATCCGACCTGCAACTGCTTGAAGAAGCTCGCCGTGCTCTTTCAGCAGGTGTTATTGAGCAAGCGCTGGACAAATATCAAACTCTGGTCAAAGGGAGGGTCGAACTCGATCGCGTCATCCAAGACTTATCCAACGCCCTCTATCAATATCCCATGGAAGTAAAGATGTGGATTCTCTTGGGCGACGCTTACCTTCGAAAAGACCTTTTCTCAGAAGCCTTAGATGCCTATAATAAAGCGGAGGAGTTGCTCCGTTAATTTCTTCTTCTGGAGGTCTTTGTGCAACGAACTTTCGTCATGATCAAACCCGATGGTGTTCAACGCGGCTTAATTGGGCGCATCATCACCCGTTTGGAAGATCGAGGGCTCAAACTGGTTGCCGCAAAATTTATGTGGGTGAATAAAGAGCTTGCTGAAACCCACTATGCCATTCATAAACAGCAACCCTTTTACAACAATCTCATTAATTACATTACTTCTTCGCCGGTATTGGCAATGGTATGGGAGGGACCCGAAGCGGTTGCCGCTGTTCGTCAAACGATGGGTGCTACCCGTCCTCGTGAAGCCGCTCCCGGATCCGTTCGGCATGACTTTGGTTTGGATGTCGGAAGAAATTTGACACATGCCTCTGATTCGCTAGAAAACGCCGAAGCTGAAATCCGCCTCTGGTTCAACCCAGAAGAGCTCGTCTCCTGGCAAAGGGAACTAGACCGCTGGACATTTGAGTAGTTATCGCCAAAGTGGCTGTCAACAGGACAGCCACTTTATTCATCCAAAGTTGGTTTCGCCGCCCTTCATGCAAGTTTGATATAATCTAATTTGCATATTTTTTATCGGTAATCTTTTCAATTGGTTGAAAATGAGAAATGGAATGATTGTTTCACCTGAGAACATCCAACAACAACTTCTTTCCATCTTGCCTCTGGTCCAAAAGCCGGCTCGCTACACTGGGGGCGAACTTAACCAAATCGTCAAAGATTGGCAGAACACTCCTGTTCACTTCTGTTTGGTCTTTCCAGATATCTACGATATCGGCATGTCCAATCTTGGAATGGCAATCCTATACGATATCATTAACCAGCGGAAGGATGCCCTAGCCGAACGGGCATTTGCGCCTTGGAGCGACATGGAGAGTAAACTGCGCGAAAAGGGACTTCCCTTATACTCTCTTGAGACAAAACATCCGTTGGCAGAGTTCGATATTATCGGGTTTTCCCTTCCTTACGAGTCGCTTTTTACCAACGTTCTCAACCTTCTCGATCTAGCTAAACTCGAGATCTGGGCAGAAAAACGGACAGAGGGACATCCTCTCATCATCGCTGGCGGTCATGCAACCTTCAATCCCGAGCCAATGGCTCCTTTTGTGGATGCATTCGTGATCGGTGAAGGGGAGGAAGTCATTCATGAAATTATCGATGTTTACAAAAGTTGGCGCAGAGCTTCAACAAGCCGCTCGGTTTTGCTCAGACATTTAGCGGGAATCGAAGGCGTCTACGTCCCTTCGTTGTATACCGACCACTATCATCCTGATGGCACCTTTTCGCACCTTGAAAAAAAAGAAGCCTCTGCCCCATCGACCATTTCAAAACGGTTGGTAGCACACCTCCCCCCAGCTCCGTACCGCCTCATTGTCCCCTATATCGAAACCGTTCATGAACGCATTCCGATCGAAATTATGCGCGGCTGCACTCGAGGTTGTCGCTTTTGCCATGCCGGTATGGTGACCCGTCCGATCCGAGAGCGGTCGGTTGCGGAGATTATCGAGACGATTCAAAAGGCTGTTCAAGCCACAGGTTACAATGAAGTAGGGCTCCTGTCTCTCTCTTCTTCTGACTATACGCATATTTCTGAACTAATTCAAGAAATTCAACATAACTTCTCCTCAAATCATCTCTCGATTGCTCTGCCATCTCTCCGCATCGAAACCTTCTCCGTTCAACTCATGCATGAACTAGGCGCAACTCGACGGGGTGGCTTCACCCTCGCTCCGGAAGCTGCTACCGAACGCATGCGCAATATCATCAACAAACCCATCTCGACTCAATCGCTCCTTCAAACTGCCCAAGCGGTCTTTGAGAATGGCTGGTCGTTACTCAAACTCTACTTTATGATTGGGCATCCGCAAGAGACGCTGGAAGACGTGCAGGCAATTGCGGATCTCTCAAAAGAGGTGCTTTCCATTGGCAAAAGGATGATCGGGAATCGCGCTCAGCTTCATATTAGTGTTTCAACGTTTATTCCCAAGCCCCACACTCCTTTCCAATGGGTTGCCTGCGACTCCTTGATAAACATTGAACAAAAAATCAAGCTCTTACAAAGTCAGCTCCGCGGTAAGAACCTCAAATTAACTTGGAACCCTCCTGAGGCAAGTTTTTTGGAAGCCTGGCTCTCGCGCGGCGATCGCCGCCTTGCGCAGGTTATCTATCGGGCTTGGGAGAAAGGGGCGAAATTTGATGCTTGGAACGATCATCGCAACATAGACGCCTGGTTTCAAGCCTTTATGGACTGTGAATTAAACCCTGGGTTTTACACTCACCGTCCTCGTTCGATCGATGAAGCCTTTCCTTGGGATCACATCAATATTGGGGTTCGGAAACAATTCCTCATCCAAGATTACCAAATGAGTATAAAGCAACAGACCCGAGCCGATTGCCGCCAAAGCTGTTACGCTTGTGGCATTTTACCGAAATACAATACGCTCAGAAGAGAAAAAGGCATCACCTGGAAGTGCCCTCCTCTGAAAGTTCGTGCGCTTGCCTAATCGGATGATTCGGATACGGATCAACTTTGACAAAACCGAAGAGATGCGCTTTACGGGACATCTTGACCTGTACCGCACGTGGGAAAGGGTGTTGAGGCGAGCTGCGCTACCGATCGCCTATTCCCAAGGTTTTAAACCCCATCCCCGCCTTCAAATTGCGGCTGCTTTGCCACTTGGCTTTACCAGCTCAAATGACCTCCTGGATGTTTGGCTGGAAGAGGACATTCCTTTAGCGATCCTTTGTTCCCGAATTCAGGCTGTTTTACCGCCCGGCTTGAAGGTTAATTCGCTGATCTCGGTCCCGTTGAAGCAACCGGCTCTGCAATCCTTGTTAAGAGCTTCCGAATATCAAGTTGCCTTCCTAGAGCATGTTTCTGATTTACCTGAACGCATCCATCGTTTGTTGCATCAATCCAACATCCCCATTGAACGAAAAGGGAAAAGCTACGATCTGCGTCCACTGCTTCTCTCTCTTGATTGTTTATCGGAAACTCCTAATGGTTTGCAACGCCTTCATACCTTGCTTCGAACCACCTCCAACGTCCATGCCCGCCCCGATGACCTTGTAAAAGCCATAGGTATTCCCCCGGAAAAAGCCCTCTTCCACCGCCTAAGGCTTCACTTTGAACAGGAAATCTTAACAGGCTAAGAAGATGCCCATCTTCCTCTCCCTTTTCTTCGGTTTCGTTCCCATGCTGATCAATGCTACATGGGTTTATTGGCTCGATCGCTTTGAACAAGAGCCAAAACGACTGCTCGGTTTCGTCTTTCTTTGGGGAGCCCTCATCGCAGCAGTCGGAGCGCTCATCTTCAATTCACTCTGGGAAGTCGGTTTCTATTTCTTGACGAACTCCGAGAGATTATCTTCCCTTTCAACCTATATTATTTCAGCCC
>CALFWB010000005.1 GCA_937928795.1 uncultured Anaerolineales bacterium | reverse complement strand
GTCCCCAAGAAAAAGACCTGATCTGGTTGCTATTAGCTCTCTTTGTAGCCGGCGAAGAAGCGGTCACGCTAGATTTGCTCCCTTTGGTGCAAGTCATTGCTCAAGAAGGTCGCCTTGAAGAGGAGATGTATCTGACCACGTTCCTTTTTGAAGAAGCCAAGCACACCGATTTCTTCAGCCGTTTTTTGGAAGAAGTTGCCCCTTTGCAACAACCTGCAGAGGCAGAAAGGGAGATACCGCAAAGCTTAGCGGACTATCACACCCCAAACTATCGCTATATCTTTTATGAGGCTCTTCCCCAGGCTTTGCAAGCCTTACGGGTTGACCCAAGTCCTGCAGCCCAAATCCGCGCTTCGGTTACCTATAACATGATTGTCGAGGGGCTCTTGGCAGAGACCGGTTATCAGGCCTTTTTCACCATGCTAGAGCGCAACAACCTGCTGCCCGGACTGAGAAAGGGGATTGCCTATCTCAAACAAGATGAATCGCGCCATATTGCCTATGGCATCTATCTGCTTTCTCGCCTGATCGCCGCCCATCCACAAGAATGGCAGACGCTAGAAAGCCAGATGAACCGCTTGCTGCCCTATGCCTTAGGCGTGGTCAGCGATGCCTTTGCGCGCTATGAAGTGGTGCCGTTTGGCTTGGTGGAGGAGGACTTTATTGAATATGCCATGGATCAATTCTCCAAGCGCTTTGCTCGCTTAGAAAAAGCCCGCCAAGTCAGCCCGGACGAAGTCCATCAGCTTGCGTTAGGGGATATGGAGGGGTAAGGGTCAGCTTCTCGCTGGGGGAATGAGCGCAGGAGAGAGGCTGGCTTTATTGCTGCTTAAGTCCATCAAAGGCGAAGCTGACCGATAGGGCGCCTTTTGCGCACACATTGACACATTCAACACATAAAATACATTCGGTCGAGAGAACGCGTTGCCCTCTGTGCAAATAAGCCGGGATATCGATATCCATCGGGCACATCTTGGTACAAGCGCCACAATCGGTACATCGGTTCGGGTCTCCGGCGATCTTTAGCAGGGCAAAGCGGGCGGGCACTTTTTGCAAGGTTGGAATTGGACAAACGTACTTACAAAAGGCACGGTTATCCTTGAGCAGAAAGGCAAGGGCAATGCCGATGACATAATACAGGGCATTGCTGCCAAAGAGCCAATACAACTCGGTAACGCTTTGCTCTTGCACCCGATAACCTAAGCCCCACCATAAGAGGGCAACCAAGCCCAAGCTTAGCCCAAAATGGACATAGCGCAACGCCCAAAATGGCGCAGCAAGCGGCGCTTGACGATGCCGCTTGAAGGGTAGCAGGTCGAGGATCATCGCCGTCCAACAGGACCAGCCACACCAACCGCGGTTGAAGAGGAAAACGCCGAAAATTTTCGCCACCAGATAGTGAATCACCGCCCCGTAAAACATCCCCGCCAGCAGATAGAAGAAAAAACCTTCAATCTGCATATTCTCGCGGGCAAACAAGCCTAGAAAGACCAACATATAGGCGCCAACCAAGAACTGCGCCACCCGGCGCCCTAGCGGCCTTTTCTTTGGCGGCAAGGAGACATACAGTCCTATGCCAACAGCAATGGCAGTTCCGATATAACCGAAGTTGAAGAGATAAAACCGGTTATCCGTTGTTTGCCAGAGCGAAATGGCAAGCAGCCAAAATACGATAAATAAAATGAGCGGAAGGCGGTAAATGGCAAATTTTGGTGGTCTTTGTTGGTTCATTTTGGTTATTCTACTCCCACTGGCAAAGTTGGTGTATCCAAATAAACGAACACTGACTGCGCTCCATTTAGGAAAACCTTCCAAACAAGACCACAATCAAGAGAGACAATAGAGTCATCACCCCCAAGAGGATCACTATCCATACCCAGCGCAGCGTGGCTTGAGATTTTGAGTCCCGCTGCAGGTTGGGCTCGTAAAAATCCCTTACAAATTGGGCTACTATCTCGATCCATCGCTTGGAGCGCTCAAGGCTTGAGCGATGTAGCAAACCAAACCCCAATTCCAAGTAATAGTTACTAGCGGCATGGGCATAAAACGGCTGGTGGCTGCGGGCTAAGTCTTCCATCGCCCTTTGAAAGGCCGGTTGACGCAGCCGCCGTTCGAGGTCGGGCATGTTTTCCGCTAGGGCGATGACCCTCAGCCCCAGCGCAGCGAGGACATCCGATGGTTGCGGACTCCAATCGTATTCATCGAGTAAGCTGTTCTCTGCTTCCTCCAGATCGGGTGTGCGAATCAAGAAACGTCCGCGCAAAGGCATTTGAACGCGGAAGACCAAAAAAGTTAGCAGATTGGGAGCGGGATTAACAGAACCCTCGAAAGGCAAATCGCGCGTGGCGCAGTCGATCGAGTAGGACTTTTTGGATAACGTGTATAGGCCCCCCTCGGTGAAAGTGCGATAAAACGGCACCTTCTTGAACCCGTGCTGCACAAGAAGCGGCTCAATGGAAAGCTCTTCAAGGATGCTTTGTCTCCTCCGATAGCCGAGCCAAACAAGCGGCGCCAAACTGATCAAAGGCAATAAACAAACCAGAGTCGTGAGAAGATTAACCATCAAAGCATCCATCTAAAGCCGCTCCAGAGAAATCGTCGTTTCTAAACCTGCGGGGTGAGCAGCACAGCGTACTAAAAACCCGCCCTCACCCTTTGACAGGCTCAGGGCAGCGCTCAGGGAAACGCCCCCCGGCCCCTCTCGCAGCGGGCGAGGGGAGGAAGGAATATGGGTCTCGATACGGGCTGGCGCCATCCTCGACCCGCAAGTAGTCCCAACGAGCGGGAATAACCGCTCTCCCAGTCTGCGCTCAGACATCCTCGGTTTCCCTCCAGAGAAAACGCCTGACCTTGGCAGAAAAAACGATCCAATACACTAAACTGGCTGCAACGATAAAGGAGATCAACCCATAGAGCGGGTCTAGCGTTTGGATGATGAATAGGGAAACTGTCGGAAGTGCCGTTATGGTGTAATTGGCAAAGATGGCTGTAAAGAAATTATTGGCGGCGTGAATACCCAAAGCCAACTCCAAAGTCTGACTGCGCAAGGTGATTAGGGCTAAAAAGAAACCCATCGCAAAATAGAATGCCCCAGATAAGGCCAGCCCCATTACGCCCACCTCTGGATTGGCAAGATGAGGAAAGGCAAAAAGAACGCCGTTCAGCGCCGAAAGGGCAATGGGATTGCCGATCAACCGCCCGCTAGCTTGGAGCAGATAGCCACGGAAGAAGTATTCTTCGGCACTTGTCTGAATAGGGATTAGCACCAGTCCGAGCAAAAAGTAGGGCAAAACGCCGGCCGGGTTGGCATTGAAGACATACCGTCCGGGATACAGCAAAGCCTCAATCATAGCTACAATGGTCATCAGAACCATCCAAATTGCAGCCCCAAAGAAAATGCGCCGCCAACTCAAGCGCTCATAGGGAGTGGTCAAACTGCGCACCGAACGACCGTGGAAGAGACGGTTGAACAACCACGTACCAAAGAGCAAAAAGGCAAAACCGCCCAACATGGCTACGAAAAAGAACGGCGTTGGCTCAGTGGGCAACATGCCTTTGTTGGCAACTAGCAGCGGCGTAATCAGTAGGCCGGCTCCAAATTGCCACAAGATGAGGATGGCAAGTATTGCAACCAGATAACGCCACCAAGCGTTTTTCCCGGCCTGCGTTTGGGCAAGATAGCGATTTTCCACTCAAATCCTCCTAGTATCGGGTTTTCCTTTTTTCCAAACCGCCTGTATGGCTGATAGAAGCTTTTTTCACGGGCATCTTTTCACCCTCTGGGTGCGTTCAACGCAACCCTTCCACACTGATCCTTAGGTAGATGCAGACGAATCGTCCAATTATAAAAAACTTTTGCTACACTTATAGCCTAATTAAATCGTTAAGATTTGAAAACGTAGTCACCCAGCCCTTGTCATCTGGGTTACCAAGTGCAGGCGCTCTTTAGCCTTTTCCACAATCAAAGGGAGGACTGGAGGGCGAAAATTGGGCGGCAAACGAAACGGAGCGCCGATCGAAGCCTTGGGAGAGGGCTTCGGCGTTTGTGGGGCGATCATTTGCTGGATCACCTGCAGAAATTCCGCCGTGCGCTGCTGATTCAAACGTCCGCGCCGCAAGCGAACCAGCGGGTTTTGCATCCAAGCTGGGCAAAGCACCCCGCTGACCGCGCCAATAGCCAGATGTACGTGCGGCGCCCTGCGCACAATCACTTCCAAGCTTGGCGACCATTGGGCAAGTTCATCGGCTGCGCCCGGCATAAAGGCTGGGTCGGGTTCAATCTTCCCGCCCGGAAAGATCAAGACTGTGCCGCCCTCCTGCAAATGGCGGATGATACCTCGCACGGCTTTCATCCGCTCAAAAGGATCCTGAGAAGAAAAGATCAGGTGCTGGCTGGTCGCTTGCAGATGGCGCAAAAATGGTACATTTGAAGCCACAATGCGCAAGTCTTGGCGGTTGAGATGGGAAGCCAGGAGCAAACTGTCGATGACGCCTGGGTGATTGGACAAAATCAACAAGGCGCCCTGCTCAGGAAGAGGGGCTTCCAAATGAACCTGAACTTGTTCGGTAAAAACAGGCAACACATTGCGCGCCGCTTGGCTGAACCCACGCCGGGCAACCTCTTGATCGAAAGCCACGGCTAACTCGGCAAAGCGCTGAACTGCTGGCGCAAAGAGTCCCTCCACGCAACGCGCCAAACTACCCCATTTTCTCAAACCGAAGGCTTTGATCACTTCGTTCAGCAAAAGTCGTTTGAGTTGGCTCGCTTCCACAACAAACCGCTCCGCAGTGCATCAGAGGGATCATTTAGCGTTTTTTCCACTGAGAGGCTGTGCGGGTCAACCGGCTGGTCAACAAATCGTAAAGCAAACGCACCCCAACGCTGGTCAGAATCACGAGGACCGACATGGCAGCCGCAGCCGCAGTATCCCCGGCGTCATCCATGTTGACAATGGCGACAGAGGCAAGCTTGAGGCGCGGAGAGTAGAGGAAGATAACCGCCGATACGGTGACCATGGCATTCACGAAGTAGTACATCGCCATCTCGAGCAGAGCCGGTAGGCTCAACGGCACAGTGACTTTCCAAAACGTGCGATAAAAAGGCACGCCTAAAGACTCGGAAACCGATTCGAACTCATGATCCAACTGTTTCAGGGCTGTCGTTGCGGTCATAAAACTGACCGTATAAAAGTGAACAATGTTGGATAAAACCAAGATCGCCATCGTGTTATACATAAACTGGAAGGGGTTGGAAATGACCAACGAACCAAAACGCCATTCAAGTGGGTTGAAAAAAAAGATATAAGCTAACCCAATCACCATACCCGGCAAAGCAACCGGGACCATCGAAAAGAAATAAGCTGCGGTGCGGATGCGGCGAAAAGGCTTGAGTTTCTCAATAGTATATGCACCGACAAAAGTGATGATCGTACCGATCACAGCGCTATAAAAAGACATCCGCACGCTGTTCCAAAAAGCGCCGTAGCCACCTCCTCCCACGCGTGAAAAATCAAAGTGGCGCAGGGTCAACTTTAGCTGATAGGGCCAGACATCTACCAAAGACGCCAGAAAAACGGTGGCAACCACCGAAAAGATGGCAAACGTGATCAAAGCACAATACCCAAAAGCCAGCGTATCGCTCCAGCGATTGGGCTTGGGCTGGAAGGGAACAGCGCGCAGGGTTAGGACGGCGCTTTGCTGTCTTTGAATCAGGCGGTCAACCACAAAGGCAATTGCGGTCGGGATCAACAAGAGGACGCTGATGGTCGCTCCCATCTCGAAATTTTGCTGACCGATCACTTGTTTGTAAATATCGGTTGCCATGACGTTGTAGTTGCCACCCACAACCTTCGGAACGCCAAAATCGGTTAGGACTAATGTAAAGGTGACGAAAATCGAACTAACCAGACCGTATTTCATGCTCGGCAAGGTGACGGTCAAAAAGGTGCGCCAAGCAGGAGCTTGTAAGGTAAGACTTGCCTCGTATAGGCGCGCATCGGCTAAACTGGCTGCCACCAATAAGATCATCAAGGCTTGGGGGAAAACATACAGCAATTCGCCCAACAAAATCCCGTTAAAGCCATACAGGTTGATATCCCATCCTTGCCAACCGATCAAGC
Source organism: uncultured Anaerolineales bacterium (assembly GCA_937928795.1). Classification (GTDB taxonomy): domain Bacteria; phylum Chloroflexota; class Anaerolineae; order Anaerolineales; family UBA4823; genus NAK19. The sequence goes on along the minus strand of CALFWB010000005.1, from coordinate 2,690 downwards.
GTTCAAACCAACCGCCAAACCCTGTGGTGATCAAGCCTTTGCGCCCGAAGAGATAAACCAAGCCAATGGCGTGCGCAAGCGGTGGCACATAGAGCGGCAACATTGCCGCAACGAGAAAAAACCGCTTGGCTGGCATTTGGGTGCGGCTCAGCGCATATGCATATCCAAAAGCCAAAGTCACCGCCAAGAGGGTGGTGGCAATCGAGACTTTGAGACTATTGAAGAAGGAAATCGAAAGGGCCGGCGTACTGAAGTAGCGCAGATAATTGGCAAAGCCAACCCAATTCCCGTCTTTATCGGATAAGCTGCGTTGCACGAGAGGAAACAAAGGCAAAATGACCCCCAGCAGCAACCAAGCCAGCACAAGGACGATCAAGAGCTTTTTGAGAAAGTCTTCGCTGATCGAAAGAGGGATGGAGAACCCTGCTCTCAACCATTTGCGCCAAACCGCCGTTGTCATACCTCAAACCGTCCTTGCGCGGGCATTTGGATAAACCCGCAACTGGTCAGGGGGCAGATAGATCGGCACCTCTTCACCTTCACGGATGGCGTGAGCAAACGAAGGGCGCGGAGGCATATAGGCGATCAAGCGTTCCGTCTGCCCAAGCTGAAGATGCAAGCGATAAAACGCCCCAATGAACTCGACTTCTTGGACGCGGGCAGGAAGCACGTTTTCTCGACCGTTCTCAGCCTTTTCGACCACTTGCACTTTCTCTGGACGAATGGCTAGCACCACCGCTTGGCCAGAGGGATGCTGAATTTCTTGATGAAGGTTGAGTTCGACCTCGCCCACCCGCACGCGCTTCAATTCCGGCGCGCTGACCACGCCTGAAAGGAAGTTCATCAAACCGACAAAGTCGGCAACAAAGGGGGTAGCGGGGTTATGGTAAATTTCTTCGGGCGAACCGATCTGGACAATCCGCCCCTGATCCATGACCACAACCCGGTCGGCCATGGTCAGGGCTTCTTCTTGATCGTGACTGACCATGATGGTTGTGACCCCCAATTGACGCTGCAGGCGGGCAACCTCAATGCGCAGATTGGCACGTACGCGGGCATCTAAAGCCGAGAGTGGTTCATCTAATAAAAGCAGGCTTGGCGAAATCGCCAAAGCCCGCGCTAGGGCAACGCGCTGTTGCTGTCCACCGCTTAATTGAGCCGGATACCTCGACTCATAGCCGCCTAACCCGACCAGTTCCAATAATTCCGCCACCCGTTGGCGAATTTGAGCTTTGGGCATTTTGCGGTTCTCCAGCCCATAGGCAATGTTTTGAAAGACGGTTAGGTTGGGAAACAGCGCATAAGATTGAAAGACAATGCCAATATTCCGTTTGGCTGGAGAGAGGTGGGTTATCTCTTGCCCGTTTTGCAAAATTTTGCCACTGGTTGGTGTCTCTAATCCAGCGACAATGCGCAACAGGGTTGTTTTTCCACACCCGCTGGGACCAAGCAAAAAGACGAACTCCCCTTCGCCAATGTCCAGGGAGACGTCATCCAAAGCTAGGGTTTGATCGAATTTCTTGCTTACCGATTGAATTTGAAGATATGGATCTGGCATAACCATTTCGACCACATGGTGAGGAAAGCTTCAACGCTTTCCTCACCATGGAGATGCCGGTGGTTTATTTGGCTTCAGACTTTGCGTCGTAGCGTTTCAGCCACTCGTTGAGAATCCGCTCTCGGTTGGCTGCAGCCCAGTTCAAGTCATTCTTGATCAACTGTGCCACCGGATCGGCGGGATAGCCCTCGGGGATCGGCACGCTGGTTTCGGCAGCCGTCACCGGGAACGAAGCAGCATACTTTTCCATCACTTCGGGGCTAATCGCCCAATCCAGAAAGATGCGGGCAGCCGGCTTAATGTTGGCTTTCTTGATCAGCGCGTTCGCCTCAACCTCCCAACCCGAACCTTCTGTGGGGAAGACAGGTTCTATGGGTTGGCCGTCTGCGCGCTGTTTGATGGCGCGATAGTCAAACGAGATTCCGATCACGGTCTCGCCCGCCCCAGCCATCTTGCATGGTTTTGAACCAGAGTGCGTGTAGAGGCCGATGTTCTCGTGCAAAGCGTCCAGATATTTCCAGCCTTCTTCTTCACCCTTCAGTTGGAGGATAGCCGAGACGGAGAGATACCCTGTGCCCGATGAGTTGGGGTTGGGCATTACAACCAAGCCCTTATACTCCGGCTTCAAAAGGTCTGCCCAAGAGGTCGGCACAGGCAGGTTCTTGGCTTGCAACTCCACGGTATTGACACAAAACGCGGAAAAATAAACGTCAATCCCGACCCAATGAGGCGGATTGCGGTCATCGCGAAAATTGGGGCGGATCTTTTCCAAACCGGCAGGCGCATAGGGCTCGAGCATTCCCATCTGGTCGGCGATGAGCAGGCTGGAGGCGGATACTCCCCAAACTACATCGGCCTGCGGGTTGTCCTTTTCAGCCAACAACTTGGCGGTAATAATGCCGGTTGAGTCACGGACGATATTGACCTTAATGTTGGGATACTTTGCCTCAAACAGCGGTAAATAGACAGCAATTTGATCGTCTTCGATCGCCGTGTACACGGTGATTTCGCCGCTGGCAGGTTCCTCAGTCGCTGCGGGCTCGGCGGGTTGCTGCACCTGTGGCGTTTGCGGGCTAGAACAGGCAGCAAGGAGCAGAACTGCAATGAGCACAAAAAGGCTCAATTTGTAAGA
>CALFWB010000004.1 GCA_937928795.1 uncultured Anaerolineales bacterium | reverse complement strand
TCGCCCTACTCGACCAACACTCGGTACGGGCTATCGCCCTACTCGACCCGCAGAGAGCCTGCGGGTTGAGTAGCGAACGCAGCGAGCGTATCGAAACCCGCAACGGCCGGGGGGTCTCGATACGGGCTTTCGCCCTACTCGACCAACACTCGGTACGGGCTATCGCCCTACTCGACCCGCAGAGAGCCTGCGGGTTGAGTAGCGAGCGCAGCGAGCGTATCGAAACCAACAGCGAGTATAGCCCTCACCCCCGCCCCCTCTCCCTTCGGGGGAGAGGGGAGCAAATGCTGGGTTTCGAGCCAAGCTGGCAACATCCTCGACCCGCTGGGGCAGCAAAACTCACGGGCAGCTTGGGAAACTCACCCCAACAACAGGCGCTCCGTTTTCATCGTCAGTAATCTCAGGGATATCACCCGTCAAACAATTGCGAAGGGAAAAAACGAATTGATCGCCCTGTTGAGCCAGTTCAAACACAGACCAAAACTGCTGATCGCCGGGCGGGGCAAGATAGCAACGGGCGACCGTCTCCTCTCTGACATATAAACAGACCTGGGCGCCTAATTCAGATAAAGTGGGAATTTGTTTCCCCGAAAAAAGATAATTAGCATGATGAACGCCATAGCGATAGCGCGTCTCGGAACTGGTTTCAAATCGAAGGATATCTATCGTCTCCGGCCCCGACCCCTCCCGCACATCATAGATCAGGAGACTGCTTATGTATTCACCGCCGGCATCGAAGTAGATCACTCGGTTTCCAATAATACTATGTTCGATATATAGATAAGCATCTAAATCATTTTCAATCCATTTAGAGTCAACAAAAAACTTAGGTGTGGCATCCCAAGTGAGCACAATACGCGCAGCCACATTGCTCAAATAAGGCGAAAGGGCGAAGTTTAGGGTGACGGTTTGCCCCGCCTGCGGCTGGATACCCTTCGCCATGGTATAGAACCCGTCTTTCTGAGCGTTTACCTCGCGCCAGTCGGCGTTGGCCAGCAGGTTGATTTTATAATAACCCGCCAAGTCCGACGTAGCACATTCGTTGAACTGGGTGCACAGGCGCACCTCTGCCAGAGCCTTTTCTTGCTCAGCGCTGCGGCTGGCGTCAATCACTGTGCCTTCGATCCAAGCCCCTTGCCATTGCTTGGAAAGGGCAAAATCCACCGTGACCATCGCTCCGTTGACTGCTGTGGCAAGCTTGGTCAGGGGTTGATAGCCTGTTTTCTCGGCGCGCAACTCAAATTGTCCTAACTGGCTAACGTTCAGAGTGTATGTACCGTCCTGACCCGTTGTCGTGCACTGGTTTAGATGGGTGCAAACCGTTGCCCCGCTCAGCGCAGCTTGTGTTTGGGCATCCTTTACCGTGCCCTGAAAACCTGCTGAGGTGAAGCTGCTGCTGGGCAGCAAAGCGAAATCAGCTCGCCGCGTCTCCATTGCCGGCACTTGCAGGGAAGTTGTCGCTGGGGTATAACCGTTTTTCTGGGCAGTCAACTGTTTCCAGCCCGCCGAGAGGTAGATAAGGTAGTTGCCCTGAGCGTCCGTAGTGGCGCATTCACCGTTTTGGGAGCAGACCGAAACGCCTGCAAGCGCCGTCCCGCTGCCTTGCTCGGTGACTTTACCGATCACCCAGGCCGGTTGGAAATTCTTGAAAAGCAACGGCAAGAATACCAATGAGGTGTCCGTTGGCGCTTGGGGGGAATTCAATTGCGCCTGTGCGTGCATCCACGGTTTGGGTGAAAGCACTGCCAAGATCAGAACCAGCGAAGCAGATACCTGTAATAACCTCGTTTTCCAATTTTTGTCACTCATTTCAGCGTTCCTTTTCTGCTTTGGGGTACCAGTCGTTAGCTCTTAACTCTCCTCTCCCGTTCTGGGAGAGGGGGTCGGGGCGTTGCCCTGAGCTGGCAGGTTGAGCTTGTCGAAACCCTGTCGCAGGGGCGAGGGCATTCTCCCCTCTCCCGTTCTGGGAGAGGGGGCGGGGGTGAGGGGTTGCTTATTCCAAACTGAGAGCGAGGAAGAGGGCACATTTTTTCCCTCATCCCCATCCCTTCTCCCCAAGGGAGAAGGGAGATACCACTCCCCTCGCCCTGGGTACTTCATCTTTGCTATCCTCCACCGCCGGTGGTCGGGCGTGGCGTGCGCGTCGGGGTTGGGGTAGGCGTGCGGCTCGGTTGGGGTGGCGGCGAAGTCCAGGTAGGCGTTGGGGTGGGCGTGATCACCGAAGTTTGGGTCGGCGTTGCCGTGCGCGTTGGCGTGTTGGTGCGGGTTGGGGTGCGCGTTGGCGTGCGAGTCGGCGTTGGCGTGCGCGATGCCTTTGGGGTGACCGTTGGCGTGGGGGTAATGGTTAGCGTGTTAGTTGGAGTGTGGGTCAACGTTGGCGGCAGGGTGTTGGTGCGGGTTGGTGTCAGGGTTGGGGGAAGCGTGCGGGTCGGCGTGCGCGTGATGGTAGGAGTCAACGTAATGGTTGGCGTGCGCGTGACGGTGGGGGTCAACGTGATGGTTGGCGTGCGCGTGATGGTGGGAGTGAGCGTGATCGTGCGCGTTGCTGTGGGGGTGGGCGTCAAAATGTTGATATTGATCACACGCACGATGCGGGTGTAATGATAATAAGGATCGACATCGCGGTCTTGGGCTCGAATGAGAATTAAGTAGGTCCCGTTTTGAATCGCTCCCCCATTCGGCCAGTTTTGCCCGAGCGTTCGGGAGTAACAGGTCGAACGATTATCGCCAAAGATGCAGTAGGGGGCAAGGCTATCGTTTTGGTAACCGACCAAAACGCCCTGGCTGTTGCGAATCTCAAAGCGCACGCTCTTGATCGTCCCGTCTGGATCGGTAGCAATTGCTTGAATGTAAAAAGGACCGCTGATCGTTCCGGCTGGCACGGTGGCTTGAACGACCGGCCCATAGCGGCCGGTTAACGTCCGCGGTGGGCATTGCACTCCGGTTTCAGCGCCGGGCGGCACCATCATATAGGAAAAGTTCACCTCAAAATCCTTGCCGTGGTAATACTGGTAGTCAAAGTTGCGACTAAAGCGCAAACCGAAGTTCGACCATTGTAAGGGGTCCAGCCAAGCCTGGGTGAAGCCGCTGTGCGAAACGTTAAAGCCGGCCACAAGGGGCACATCGGGTGGATCAAAGACTGTGCCACCTTCTTGCACGTATTCTCGGAAGGAATTGGCCGGCGGGGTTGGGGTCAGCTCGTCATGCCAGAGACCGTTCCACGTGCCACCCATGCCGGTAATGTAGGCGCGGTAGTACGGGTCGTTGTTGCCAGCGTCAAAAATGAGATCAGCATTTTGAAAGCGCAAGGAATAGGCTTCCAAAAAATTGCAATCGGTCGTGGGGGTCGGGGTGGGGGTGAAGGTCGGGGTGGGGGTTAGGGTGGGGGTGGGGCTCGGCGTGGGCGTATTGCTCGGCGTGGGCGACTGCGTCGGTGTGGGGGATTCGGTGGGTGTGGGAGTTTCGGTTATTGTTGGGGTGTTGGTGGGCGTGCGGGTGAAATAGATGGAAATGTCGGGGGGCAATCCCAACACGCGCGCCACGCGAAATTGTTCCAAAATGCCGGAGCGCTCAGAGCGCAGGCGGATGCTGGGCCACCAATTGCTCAAGAAGGGCAAAATCAGGGGGTGCTGAAAGGTCACCGAGACGATCACGCGGGTTTGTCCCTCTTCGGGATTGCCGGCGTCGTCTTCAAACTCTTCGGTGATCACGTTGCGGCAGCGTCCGTTTACGCGGTCGAAGGCATAACCGCTGCGCGTGCTGCAGACCGAAATCAACAGATAGCCGGGGGTTTGTTCTCCTTCAGGCGGCATGCCCATAGGAAAACCGCGCAAAAATGCCTCGTAGAAAGCGACCGGGATCGAGCCCGTTTGGTTGAGCACTTCATCATAAATGGAGAGCAGACGGGCGCGGTCTTCTTCGGCAGTTTTGGCAGCCCCGGCGCACGGTCCATCTACCCCTTGGGCGTCTGGACCATCCTCTGTATCCTCGCAGTATTCGGGCTTGTATTCCCCGGTCACGGCATAGCGCACGCCAAAACGAGCTGCGTTGCTGATCACCAAGTAAGATTGATAAACGCGGGCAAACTCGATGATGCCAAAGATGAGCAAGAGCAAAATGGGCAACACCAAGGCAAACTCGGTGATGGCTTGACCAGGTCGCCGTGGAGGATTTTTGGTTCGAGGGGAGGGAAAGGGAGTAGGCCTCTTCATCCTGCACCGCCTTTCGTTAATGCACCAAACGGGTAAAAATCCGCGAGGCAATATCTTCAAAGATGCGCGTCAACTGAGTGCCGGTGGGCGAGAAATAATAATTGCCGCACCATTGCCTATATTCGTCAATAGAGTCGTACAAATCTTTGCACGGATCATTTTTGAGGCGTGGATCGCCGGCATAACCGACCCGAGCAATATAGCGCAAAAGGTCAGCTCCGTAGGGTTTGCCATGCGCCTCGTTAATGGTGTTCAGGACTTCATCGCCAAGGCCGATGGCGAAGATCACCGCCCCCTGACCGCGATAGGCGCTGCCGTCCAATTGACGGCATGGGTTACACCGGCCCGAATCGAGACAGGTATGGTCTTCGGTGCCGGGCGGGATAATGTGGCCCGGCTCCGCATCGCCTAGGGCTAAACAGCCGACAAAATCGGCCATATCGCGGGCGTAGTCATCGGCATCATAGTTCAAACCGCTGCGGTGGCGAGTCGAGACATCTTGATCTTGGCAGAGCGGGAGCTGACTGGTTTCCATAGATGCCTGCGGGCAAAAACCGACCGGGTAGGTGTTGTAATCATTGATATTATCGCTTTCCTCGCGGTCGGTGGCGTTTGCCATGCCATCGGTGAGGATCACCACCACCCACAAGGCATCCTCGCGCGGTTGAAGCGCAAACATATTCCCGGCTAGCCTCAGTCCACCGCCAATGTTGGTGGTAGCTTGATACGACCAGTCGCCCGTATCCCAGCAAGAGTTACAATCCAAAAAGCCAGAGTAGAAGGAGTCTTGCGGGGCAACGTAGCCTTCTTCTGTTGGATAGGTAGCAAAGCTCTCTGGAACGTAGTACAAGCAAGGACCTTTGTCGATCAACATTGTCCCGCCGGGGTTGTTGACCGGATCGAAACAATAGGCCGGCTGAGCGGGATCGGTGGGATTGCGCAGGTCAAAAGCTTTTAAGCTGCGGATCAAATCCTCGGCTTCAGCGCGGTCTCTCGTCCAACCATTGGTGCGCACAAACGTACCGAGGTCTTGCCAGTTTTGACGATAGTGGGTGCCGCCGGGGGTGTTGGTCACCCAGCCGTTGGCAAAAGTCACAATGGCTAGACGGTCTTCTTCTAGAGTGGCTGGCTTATCCAAGACGCGCCCGACAAAGGTCAGCGCAGCGCGTTTGACTTCCTCAAAGGGGTGACACTCACCGGGGATGCCATCGGAGCCGCTGGGATCGAGATAGTTGCACACCGAGGGGTCGCGCAAGCAGAAGAAATGCGGATCGCCCGGGTTCGGAATCGGTATATCTCCATTAATCAACTGTTGGCACAGAGTTGGATCGTCCACCCCTGGGCGGAACTTGGGGGCGTCGAAAGTCATCGAGTCGGAGATGTCGATGACCAGCACCACGTCCACTGAGGCAGCTTCGGCGATGGAATTGGCGCTCACCCGCAGGGTCTGCACGCCCACGAGGTGAAGAAAAATGGTCGGCACATCCAAGTAGGTGGTTACACGAGCCAGCTTGCGGCGCGGTGTTGTGCAAAGCTGCGGATCGCTGCCGCCCGCACCGCTGCCGCCTGTGTTCGTGCAGTCGCCCCAGAAGATGCCTTGTGAGTAGTTGCATTCTGCCTCACAGGTCTGCACGGTGACGGTATACAGATCGGTGGCAATGCCGTTCAGCTCGATCGCCTCAGCAGCGGCGGCGGTCAGATCTTGCAAGTCGCGCATCTCGCGAAACTGTCCCGAAGCCGCCAAAGAAGCCGCATCCACCGCCTGACGCAGATGACCGTAGTAAATGAAGAGCTGGCCAACATCGGTCGTCAAACCGACAACCGCCAACAGCACCAGAAAAGCTACCGCCACCAGGATCAGCGCCTGACCGACTTCAGCCCCTCGCCGTTTGCGTGAGGTTTGGCTCACGGTTCGGTGGTCGGGGTCGGTTCGGCTGAGCTGTTGGGCATGACAGCGTACGGGCGCAGCAGAATCGGATCGGGGACGAATGCGGTTATCCATGGCAACTTCAACTTTTGATCATACGAATAAAACAATTCCACTAAGACGTAACCCGTGTTGGGGGCAAAGCCGCGCAGCTTGGCTTGCATCTCGGCAGTGGAGAAAGTGGAAAATTGGTTGCGCGTACCGGTAAAATCCTCCGCCATCGACCAGCCGGCTTCGCCGACATCTTCGGGAAAACGGGCGGCAATCACGCCGCTCGGCCCTTCCACACTGAACACGGAGATCACGACGTCATCTCTGCCGTTGGCAAGGTTTAGCCCAACATAAGGCGCTTCGCGGCTTAGCTCACGGTTGACCAGACAGGCAGTTTGGCGGTAGAAGTCAATGGTGGTTTCACAGTTGACCTGCGAGTCGCGGTAACGATAGTCCGAGTCCGAAGCATAACGGGCTGCATTGCGCACGGCGTCTTGGAGGGTCATATACTCATTGAGCAGAAAGCCGAATTCCAGCAAGCCCGAAAGGACAATGAGTAAGACCGGCAGGAGAATGGCTGTTTCTACCAGCCCTTGTCCTTTGGCGGACTTAAGAATAAGAAAGCGCGCTTGACGCAGTTTAGACGCCTTCATGTTTTGATTATAGTGATTCTTTCCGCTAAAGGCAATACGATTTCCTAACAAAATTGCAAGTAAACTACTTTTTGGGCGTCTTGGTCGGTTTGCTTTGCCCTGGTGGTGGCGAGGTAGGTTTGTTCGGATTGGGGGGCTTGGGGGTTGGGGTAGGCGGCTTGACCTGCGTGGGTTTGGGAGTCTTGCTGGGTGGAAGCACCTGAGTTGGACGATGGGTGTTGGTCGGGCGCGGGGTCAAACTCGGTCGCGGCGTTGGTGATTGGGTCTGGCGCAACAACCCAGGCGGTACAAATATCTCTGTCGGGGTAGACAAGACCGGCAGGGTGATTTGAGCGGCTGGGGGGGTAAAAGAAGCCAGAGCAGGAAAGGTGGCGGTTGGGGTGAGAGTCGGTTCGAGTTCGCTCAGCAGAGAGGCAGCGTTTTGTAAGGCTTGGACGGAGGCGTTTTGGGCTTGTTGCACAGCCTGTGCCTGCGCTGGCGGCAAAAGGCTTTCTAGCGCAGCCAGGGTTTCGCTTTGGGTCTGAAGGCGGGCTTCAATTTCTGCCCGTAGGGATTGAGTGCGGGCTGCCCTTTGGGCTTCTTGCAGGGCAAGGTGAAGCTGTACTGAGTAATCGCTCAATACGCCGGCAGTTTCCTCATAATGGCCACGTTGTGCCAGACGGCTGACTTCCTCCAAGCGCCGTTCGGCATACTCGAGGCGCAGGCGCAGCCTTTGGGCGGCGTCCCAGGTGACCAGCAGACGGGTTTCCTCGACGGCAATTTTTACGGGGTAAAGGGGCTCGCCGGGCAAGCTGGTTTGCGAGGCAAGGGCAACGCCCGAAGCAGTGAATGCCAGGAGGCAGATCAAGAGCAAGACCACCGCGCTCCAAACCCAGGCAGCCTGCCGAAAGAATGCTGACCTAGGGTGTTGAGCAGGGCGGACCTTGGGTTGCTTGCGGGACTGCGACTCGACCTGCGCGGCTGCCAAGACCCGCGCGCGTAAAGTGGCTCGGCGTTGAGGAGGCAACGAGAACCTTTCACGTTGAGAGCGAACCCACAATGCGCTTTCCAGCAATGGGGCTAGCTCCTGACGCAGGTGAGGGTACTGAGCCAGCGCTTCGTCAAGCGTCCCGCCTCTGGTAAGAATCATCTCAATACAGTTTTGGAGGGCATCCTCAAGCTCGGCAGAGGACTTGTTCATGCTTCACCCCTTTCCATCAGAGCGCGCAGGGCAGCTAGAGCGCGATGTTGCAAAACCCGCACAGCGCCGTAGGATTTGCCCATCACTTGGGCGGTTTCTTCGTAGCTCAGGTCATTCAAAAGGCGCAAAACCAAAACAGTGCGGTAATCTGGCGGCAATTTCAAGAGATAGCGATGAAGGTCATTCTCATCCAAGCCAGCCAGAAGCAGCGGTGATCGGATTGGAGCGGGATGGTCTTCTCCGACTTCTGGACTATCGACCTCCCAAGCACGCGATTTCTGGCGACGGAAGTGATCAACGAGCCGATTGCGGGCGATTCGATAGAGAAAGACGTAAAAGGGCACGTCTTTATTTGAGCGATATTGAGGGAACGTTCGCCAGAGGTTCAAAAAGACATCGGCTGTCAAATCTTCTGCATCCTGTTCATGCGTTACATGCGCATACAAAAAACGATAAATGGCTTGACCATACCGGTTGTAGAGTTCCGCAAAGGCTTCGGTGTTGCCCTGTTGGGCAAGGTCAACTAATTCTCGATCGGTTTTATTCTGCCAATCTGGCATTCATCTCACCGTTAAAGCGTTTTGAGGATAAAAAACATTACACCCTTTACAAAACTGTTAGGTAGGCGTCTACGCCGATGGCGACCCATCTCTGATTCCTCTCTACCAGAAGTGGATAGACTAGAGACATGAGAAAGGTGTCTTACTTCTTAATAATTATCCTCCGAAAGATTGATTTGAGCAACCTTTTGTCAGGAGAGGAAGAGGGCTTATTAGGATGCTAATCTTTTGAAAACCTCTAAAAAACCCCTTCATTCCCCTTGACAAAGACCGCAAAGCTGTATACAATAATACAAAAATACAATTATACAATAATACATTGATACACAAAAGGAGGTTGGTTGGGAAGTCTTGACGATCTGGTTGTTGATTTCCGCTCCGAGCAGCCGATTTACCTGCAAATCGTCGAGCAAATTCGCCAAAAGGTCGCTGGCGGCGAGCTAAAACCCGGCGATCAGTTGCCCACCGTGCGCCAACTGGCTGCGGAATTGCGCGTCAACTTCAACACCGTGGCACGCGCTTATCGCCTGCTGGATGAAGCCGGGCTGATCTCGACCCAGCACGGGCGGGGCACCTATATTTGGGAAACCCCCTCCCCGGCAACATTACAGACGATCCGCCAACAGGGTTTAGAAAGCCTGAGTCGTCGTTATCTTGCGGAAGCTGCCAAGCTTGGTTGCTCGATGGAAGAGATCGCTGCCACGATCAACCAGATGCTGGAACAATGGAAACAGAGCGGCGAACTTCCCAAGCCCGATCCCCGAGAGTCTTGAAAGATTGAGGTGTAAGATGGAGAAAAAAGTACCGAAATCCACCCGACAGAGTTCCTATCGCATTCCCGCCATCGCCATTGTCATTGCCCTAGCGGTGTACGGGATTGGGGCGCTTTTTGCCTACTTCCTGAGTAGAGTGATGCAACTATCCGAGGATGTCGGCGGCGCCATATTGGCTATCTTCATCCTTTTGGGCACCTTTTTGCTTTACGGCATCAAAATCGCCAATCAATGGGAAAAAGCGATTGTCCTGCGCTTGGGTCGCTTCAAGGGGCTGTGCGGTCCGGGCTTGTTTTGGGTGACGCCGGTGGTTGAGAGCATTGCCAACTGGATCGATCACCGCGTGATGGTCACGCCCTTCAGCGCCGAAAAGACCCTCACCAAGGATACCGTGCCGGTTGATGTGGATGCTGTGCTGTTTTGGATGGTTTGGGATGCCGAGAAAGCTGCCCTAGAGGTAGAGGATTATCGCACCGCCATTACTTGGGCAGCCCAAACCGCCTTGCGCGAGGTGATCGGACAAATGTATCTGGCGGATATTCTGGTCGGGCGGGCAAAGATGGATGCCGAGCTGCAGCGTATCATCGACGAGCGCACGACGCCGTGGGGCGTCACCGTCCAATCGGTGGAAATCCGCGATATTGTCATCCCGCAAGACCTTGAAGATGCCATGAGCCGCCAAGCACAAGCCGAACGCGAGCGTCAGGCGCGCGTCATCCTCGGCGAATCGGAAAAGCAGATTGCCGCCTCGTTCGCCGAAGCCTCTCAAGCGTATATCAACAACCCAACCGCCCTGCACTTGCGTGCCATGAACATGCTTTTTGAGGGGCTAAAAGAGAAAGGCGCCTTGGTGATCGTGCCAAGCAGCGCCGTGGATACGATGAATTTAGGCGGCTTGAGCGGCTTGGTCTCGTTGGCAAAAGATCAGCAACTGGAAGGTTCGTAAAAAACGAGTGCAGGATATGCTTACCCTCTTGA
>CALFWB010000003.1 GCA_937928795.1 uncultured Anaerolineales bacterium | reverse complement strand
CTGAGTGATCTTGTATTTGGGGTAAAGGTGTCCAATCCGTTTTTCCGCCTCGTCACGCATCCACTTGCCGTAGTAGCGCACATCCTCCGCCAGTCCGGCGGCGCCTTTCCATTCCTTCTGCCAGAAGGAGAGTTGCGCCTTTGTCGCCCTCACCCCCGGCCCCTCTCCCACACGGGGAGAGGGGTGGGTTGCCCTCACCCCCGATCCCTCTCCCACAAGGGGAGAGGGGGGTGATGCCTTCACTCCCGGCGTCTCTTCCACAAGGGGAGAGGGGGGTGATGCCTTCACTCCCGGCGTCTCTTCCACAAGGGGAGAGGGGAGACTCTTAATGAAGCAGTGGAGTTTTTCGAGTGCTTGTGGCAGGTGGTTTTCGATTTCTTCAGCGGTAAGGCGGAAGATGCGCAATCCGGTAGCTTCGAGCAGCTCTTGGCGCCGGCGGTCTGTCTCGCGTTGTTGTTCGTGGATCGGTCCGTCCACCTCGACAACCAAACGCAAGGCTGGGGCGAAGAAATCCACCACAAAAGGTCCGATGGGCTGCTGACGGCGGAATTTGATCCCATCAAACTGTTTTTTCCGCAATGCCCGCCAAAGGATCGCCTCGCTGGGTGTGGGCGCCTTGCGAAACTGGCGTGCCACCTCCACCATTTTACGACGCAAATCCTCCGGCACCTCTAATCTCTCGTATTCCATCTCTACATTCTCCCCTTCCTCACCTGTGAGGGAAGGGTCCGGGGGATGGGGGAAAAGCTCCCCTTCCCCACCTGTGGGGGAAGAGGCCGGGGGATGAGGGGAATGCACCGGCGGCAGGTCGGCGAATTGGGGCGGGATCTCGATCAGGGCTTTGTTGATTAGCACTGCTACCGGGTTCAGGTCGCTGGCATAAGCTCGCAAGCCCAGGCGCTGGGCTTCCAGCGGAATGGAGCCGCCCCCGGCGAAAGGGTCGAGCAGCGGCGGAGCTTGAGTTGCCAGGAACTCGCGGATGGCTTGTTTGCCCACCGGCACATCCACGCCTAGGTTGCGGGCTACACTGCGGGCGATTTCTAGGCGGGCTTTGTCTAACACCTCCTCATTGTTGCTGTTTTCCCACTTGACCAATTCTTTGAGGATGGCGAACAAGCGCTCGCGCTCACGGTTGGCGGACTGTTCGTCAGGCATGTATTCCGAGGGGTCATCCACCAGCGAAGCCCACAGCACAGCGCGGCAAGCCGCCAGCGGGCGGCGCGCCCACCACAGGTGTAAGGTGCTGGGGTGACCGTGGCGGATGGACTTCTCGCGGGCTGATTCTTTATTGATGGCTTCTAGTGGCAGGGCGACTTCGATCAGTTTTTTGGCCATCGGGTATAGTTCCTATCTTTTCTTCTTGATTGCTTCTCCTCAAGAGTTTGTAATTCACTCAGGGAGTAATTTACACTGGTTGCAGCAAAGTCTGGCTCGCGACGGAAGGGACGGCGGATATAATGCACATCCGTGACGCAAGCGGAGCCGTCCAAAAACTCCACTTCGACCACCGCTAGGATGTAATCGTCTGGCTTATTTAATCCAGCCAGGATTTCATTTTTGCTGACGGTGATTGTATCTGCACCTTTCATCCTGCCTTTCACTTCAATGAAGCGCAATTTGCCGCTGTCCGGAATGGTCGATTCAATATCCCAACCGAGGTTTTCGCGGTGAACGTCACGCGGCAAGAACCCCAAACTGCGCTCTTTTTCCATCACTGCTTGCATGGCGGCTGCTTCCACGGCTTGTTTTTGCTTGGCAAACAGGTTGGGTTCGAGGACGGGTTGACCTTGCAGGCGGGCAAGCAGTCCGGCTGGTAGGATCAAAGCTGCTCCCAGTACCAAGGGCGGCAAAGGCGAGAGCAAACCTTCTTTTTCCAGTTCTTCCAGCCTACGTTGCAGGCGTGCCTCCAATTCATCAGCGCGACGCTGTGCCATTTCGGAATTCAGGCGGGCATTGACCTTGCCGGCCTTTTCCTGCGCCTTCAATTCTTGGGCGCGATGATCCCAGTAACTGATTTCCTTGGTGAGTCGGTCTTTGACGGCTGCCAGCGTACGGGATATGATTTCTTCACGTTGTTGCTGCGTTTCTTTGAGCAGGGACGGCACGAGGTGTTGAATGGCAAAGTCCTTTGCCGGATGTTCCAGATCGCCTTTAAGCCAGCTTTCCTGGAGGATTGGCTCGACACAGGGACGCAGTTCAGGGGGGAGTGGAGCATAGTCGAGAAAGGGAGCTGAGCCCGCTGAAAAGGCGCCCCCGTCTCGAGGTATTTCAACAAACTGCATTTGGCGGGCAATGACCCTGCGTTGGGCGTTGTTATCGGTGCGCCCATCTTGAATGCTTGCTTCGAGATAAAACAACAATCTGGGCTCTTCTCCCATATCCGTTTGATCGACGAGAATAGCCCCTTGGCGAAGCAGGGAGCGATAGCGCTCTAGGATTAGATCAATGACGGCATCCATCAAGGGATGTCCGGGACACAAAAATTCAGCAATGGGTTTGCCGAGAAGAACAATTTCCTCTTTGTGAAAGGTAACCCGCTCATAGCGACTGAGCAGAATACCGCGCCCCAAACTAAAGCTGCGGTTGCGAATGACCGATGGGACATGGGTGATTTCGTAACGCTTGCCCTCCCGTTTGTTCATTGTGCCGCCGAGATGTTCAAAGGCAGCCTTGAAGAAAGCCTCGATGAAATGGGGCTGCAATCGGCGGGCTTGGGCACGCTCAAATTCCTGCCGAATGCGTTGTACCTTAGTAATGTCCATCACATCTCGCGCCAGCGCTCGTTCTTCCAAGAGTTCCTGACAGCGCTGACGGTCAACGAGGTTGTCCACCGCCTGGCTCAAACGGGCTCGAACCTCTGAGCGATCACCATAACGAATGGCTTCTAAAAGCAAATCCCGCAGGCTGGTTTCACGGAATAATTTGCCGAGAATATCAAAGACGCCGTCCCCCAAGGCTCGGCGTTGTTCTTCGATCTTGCGCAGCAAACGGGCATAGACATCCCCTTCGCGCGTTTCATCGGCTACCAGATTCCAGAGATGGCAAACCTCGGTCTGACCGATGCGATGGATGCGCCCAAAGCGTTGCTCAATGCGGGCGGGGTTCCACGGCAAATCGTAGTTGACCATGAGATGGGCGCGATGAAGATTGATGCCTTCGCCGGCCGCATCGGTGGCAACCAACACGAATACGTCTTTATCCTGTACAAATTTAGCCTGCATGGCGCGCCTTTCGTCACGTAGCATTCCACCGTGAATGGTGACGACCCTATCAGGATTGCCCAACAAGGTTGCGATTTTTTCTGCAAGGTAGTTCAGGGTATCGCGATGCTCGGTGAAGATCACCAGTTTCCGGCGCTGACCGTTAGCGTCAAACATTTCCGCATCCTCTTGGAGGATGCGCGAAAGTTCTTGCCATTTGCGATCTTTGCCGGAACGGCGTACGCGGTCAGCCATCTGTTCTAGGTGACGCAATTGTTCGATTTCAAGCTCCAATTCGCGAATGGTGCGGGCGGCAGTTGCCAGATCGATCAACGGTTCGGTGTTCTGCTCTTGTTCTTCTTCTGGAGCGTCTTCAAAATCCTCAATGGTTTCAGCGTCAAGTTGAGGCAGGTGCTGCAGAAAACTCAACTCGGCTTCCCTCCCTCGTTTCAAGAGACGCTCTTCTTTCAAACGGCTTTCTAAGCGCTCGCGCCGCCGCCGCAAAGACTGATAAATGGCTTCTGGGCTGGAAGCTAAGCGCCTTTGCAGCATCGTCAGGGCGAACCCCACCGTGCCACGGCGCTCTGCATCCAGATTGTCGGCGCGGTTAAACTCTTCCGAAACATACTGGGTAACCGCCTCGTACAGAGCAGCCTCTTCTTCGGATAAATCGTAATCCACTGTGTAAGCCCGGCGTTCTGGAAACAGCGGGGTGCCGTCAAACTTTAACAACTGCTCCTTGACCAAGCGACGCATCAAATCGGAGACATCCACAGTGTGGACGCCCTCGCGGTATTTTCCCTCAAAGCGGTCGGCATCTAGTAAACCCATAAAGAGCTGGAAATCGGCTTCTTTGCCGTTGTGCGGAGTGGCGGTTAGCAAAAGCAGGTGACGCGTTCGAGTTGCCAAAAGTTGCCCCAGTTTATACCGTTTGGTGTATTTGATCTCCCCACCAAAGACCGAGGCAGACATTTTATGAGCTTCGTCCACGACAACTAGGTCCCAATCGAATTGACTCAGATGCGCCTGAATCACTTCGTCGCGGCTGAGTTTGTCTAAGCGGGCAATGACAAGGGGCATTTCCGCAAAGGCGTTTCCTGAACGCGCTGCTTGAATTCTGTCATTGGTAAGCAATTCAAAGGGTAGTTGAAATTTTTGCCACAGTTCATCTTGCCACTGCTCGGTCAAATTGCCGGGGCTGACAATCAGGCAACGTTGTAAATCACCGCGCAAGAGCAATTCTTTGATCAACAAGCCAGCCATGATGGTTTTACCCGATCCGGGGTCATCCGCGAGCAGAAATCTCAAAGGCTGCCGAGGTAACATATCGCCGTACACAGCTTGAATTTGGTGCGGCAAGGGTTCGATTTGAGAAAGGTGGATGGCTAACCACGGGTCAAACAAATGAGCCATTCGGATGCGGTAAGCTTCGGACACTAGGCGGAACAGTTCTGGGTCAGCATCAAAAGCCCAAGCTGCGCCGGGCGCAATGACCTCTAACATGGCTTCGCGATTACGAAATAAGAGTTCATTGCCTAAATTGCCGCTACTTCCCCGATAGGAGACTTCAATAACATCAGTGCCATGCCATTGCACACTTAGAATGGTCACGGTCTCATTGGGTACAATCCCCTTTACTTGACAATTTGGCGTTAGATCTTCAAGTTTTGCCATGGATGCTTGCTTCTCTCTATCCGCCTGATGATACCGAAATTATATCCTTATTTTGAAGGTCTGGCAATTTTCCTGTTAGGGCTCTTTTCGGAACGACAAGTTTGGCTGAGGGGAAGGAGGGCCGCGCGCTACTCAACCCGCAAGGGGCTTGAGCGGGGCACTCGCAAAAAACTGTCAACGAATGGGGAACGAAAAACAACAGGCTGAAGCTGCAGCGCAGTGAGAGGTGCACCTATCAACAAAAAAGTGTCTGGCTTTGGGATTGATTTCCAGACACTTGATGGGATAGCGGTCCCGACGGGATTTGAACCCGCGCTCTCGGCCTTGACAGGGCCGCATGTTAGGCCGCTACACCACGGGACCGTGCGTCTAAAAGTTTACTATACTTGTCTTTGAGCGTCAAGGTATCCGAACATCCGTGTGCACTCAAAAGTTGTTGGCAACATTGCTTTGTAGGACAACTCATTGAGTTGTCCTACAACTTTTGCGTGGACACGAACATCCTCTTAGGACTTTTCGACTCCCCTAGTTATTACTTCCGTTTTTGCGGATTTACCCTGGTTCAAGGATTGCCTCACTGAAGAGAGTCTCTCACTAGGTTTTTGAAAAGCCCTGCGGTTGGCGGAGGGCTTTTCATTACCCCTATTTCTTCGTCCCTTTAGTGGAGTCAGCTTGCGTGAGCAGTTCCCTCAGGCAAAATCACTTGCCGACTAACTGGCGGGCGATTTGGACGGCGCCCATCGCATCTTCAGCATAACCATCTGCGCCGATCTCTTCTGCCCAACTGCGGGTAACGGGTGCCCCTCCGACCATAACTTTGACCTGATCGCGAATGCCAGCTTCAGCTAGGGCTTTGATAACTTCGCGCTGCATGACCATTGTGGTCGTTAACAGTGCAGAAAGTCCCAGGATATCCGGTTTCATTTCTTGAACTTTCGCAATAAATGTCTCAGTTGGCACATCAACGCCTAAATCATGAACCTTGAAGCCGTTGGCGGATAGCATCGTTCCAACGAGGGATTTCCCAATCTCGTGAATGTCGCCTTTGACCGTCCCCAGCAAAACCGTGCCGGCCGACTCGATGGCTTGTTGTCTCTTGAGCAATTCTGGCTCAAGTAGGACCATGGCTTTTTGCATCCCGTCAGCGGCGATAATCAAATCGGGTAAAAAATACTCACCGCATGAGAATTTCTCTCCAACGATATTCATACCGGGTATGAGTCCTTCTTTGATGATAGCCATCGGTTCGATGCCGGCAGCCAGGGCTTCTTTGGTGGCTTCAAAAGTAGCATCGGGATCGCCGTCAACAAGGCTGTTCGTTAACTTCGCGAAGATCTCTTGAGACATTTCCTTCTCCTAAGGTGATATAGGGTGGTGGCATTGTACTATTATGATACCAGATAGGTGGTCATATTGACAATTCTTTTGCCGGGAAAAACAAGGATTTTGAAAATTCATCGGCAAATTTTGGATGATTGGATAATTCAATGTAGTGTATTTGATTGGCTAGTTCGGAGGCTATTTGGCGATAACGTTTGGATAAGAGCATTTGCCTTGCTCCGGCGCCAGCAGCATTGCCAACTTGGTGACATCTCTCTAGAGGGACAAACGGGAACATCCCGATTTTCATTGCGCTGCGGATGTCGATATAGGTTCCAAAGGCGCCGGCAATGATAAACGCATCCAAATCCTGTGCCATAAGGCCGGCTTCGGCGAGAAGGATATTAATCCCAGCGCGGATAGCACCTTTGGCAAGTTGGATTTCATTGACATCTCTGCGAGTTAGAACGATTTCTTGATGGTGTCCGCTTTCCTCCGCAGGGACGAGAACAAACTCCATATTCCGCCCTTCAATATGCATGTTTGGATGATTATTCAAAAACATGCCCTTTGAGTCGATGAGGTTTGCAGAATACATTTCAGCAATGGCATCTAAGATACCAGAGCCGCAGAGTCCAACAGGTTCTTGGTCACCAATGGTTTTGTAGAGGATTTTTTTCTCTGGGGTGATTTGGATTTTTTCAATGGCACCAGGGGCAGCCCGCATTCCAAATTGGATATGAGCGCCTTCAAAAGCCGGACCTGAGGCACAGGAACAAGAAGTAATCTTCCCGTTGTTAAGCAAGGATATCTCCGTGTTCGTCCCAATGTCGATTGCCATGACCTTAGAATGCTTTTTGTCCGAGTCTGAGTAATACGGATAGATGGTTGGTAGCAACATTGCCACGTGATCAGCGCCAACATAACCGGCAATGTTGGGCGGAAGATAAACCAAGGCTGCCGGTGCGATTGCCAAGCCAATATCTTTGGCTGGGATGTAGAGGGCTTCTGAGACTGCTGGTACATAAGGTGAGATGCCCAATTGTTCCACGGGCAATCCGGCGAAGAGGTGATGCATCGCTGTATTTCCGACAACGACGGCATCGACAATATTTTCATGGGATATTAGAGGGTCTGCGATTTCGGAGAGCATTTTGTCAATAAGCTTGTTTAAGCCCTCGATAATGCGCTGGTGCAAAAGGTTTTGGTTGGGGTGTTTTCTTTGATCGGGGTGATTGATGAGGTAAGAAATGCGACTAATAACATCTTCGCCAAAGGCGATCTGCGGATTCATGCTGCCGGCTTGAGCTAGGATACCTCCCGATTCGATGTCAACGAAATAGGCGGCAACTTTGGTTGTCCCGATATCTACGGCTAATCCCAGAATTCTTGGGCGGGGAGTGGCAGGCAGGATTTGGATGAGCTTTGATTGATGAAAGATGGCTTGGATTTTCCACCCAGAGGAGCGGCACAATCCTGGAAGCTTTTGGATGACGCAATAATCAAGTTCAAGATTGCCAGCCTCGGGTTGAAGGGCAGCGCGCAAACGGGTTACATCCGAACGCAGGTCTTCAATCGAAGGAGGTTGAATCTCAACCGTTGACTGTCTGACAACCGGATCGAGTTCTTGTGATTTTTGTTGACTTTCCAATTGGAGGCGTTGAGGAGTTGACAACGACTCAGGCGGAATGTCGATCACGACATCGGATTGGGGATAAGCCTGACAGGCTAACCGAAAACCTTGTCGAACCTCGTCTGTCGAGAAGGCGTTTTGCTCATCAAGGGTTGGATCACTGAGTTGTCCTTTAATGACGCGAACCCGACATGCCTCGCATAAACCCACCCCACCACAAACCGAATTGATCTCCACTCCAGCTAACTGAGCAGCTTCTAGAATGGATTGGTCGGGGCGAATTTGAATGCGGCGACCGATGGGTTGAAGGTGAATGGTAAACCGATCTGAAGTCATCTCTAAACCTGTATCATCAAATTAGAGCGAATTGTACCCTATCTTGAGAAAACAGGGATTTTGGATTCAAGCTAAGGAAGATGTGTCTCAAGTCGAATACCTCTGTGATCGGGTTTCAGGAGTTGAAGAGGATGAATTATGACCAAACTGGTATGGAAAACTAGACAAATATTGCCTATTGAGAGTAATAAATGTCACTTGTCTAAAGGCATGACATTTGTTATATAAACTTAGAGTTAGCCCATATCCAAGTCTCGATTGACTTAAAGTTCACCAAACTGAATAAGAAGGAAGGGAACCGTGGAAAAAGTGACGATTGAGATTCCAACCATGTATGGGGATCACCATGTCCTAGAGGTGAGGAAGATCCTTCTATCGATACCTGGCGTGCAGGATGTGTACGCAAGTAGTGCCTTTGGGTTCGTAGAAGTGACGTACGACCCAGAAAAGGTCAATGATTTGGAAATCAAGATGAAATTAGACGAAGCCGGCTATTTGGGGGAGTGGAATTTACCGGTCGAGTTAAGTGTTCCTGCAACAGAAAAAACGGAACATCCAAAATATTTCCGGCATACTGCAATTTTTGAGACAACCAAGGAGGTCGTCAGCTTTTCGCAAAATATTGGGTACACTGGTAGGCCTCTCTGGCCTTGTCCTGGTATGGGTGTAATTAAAGAGGTAATGGAGGATTAAGATGGCAAAAGAAAAGCGAACTCACGAAGAGCGGACTACGGATCCGGCAGCTCAAGAAATGCTGTATCGGGCAGATGAGTTGGGGTTAAGCACTGCTTTTACGCGTGTTGATGAGTTAGTGCCCTGCAATATCGGTGGGGCCGGCATGTGCTGTAAGCTGTGTGGGATGGGGCCTTGCCGCTTGACGAAAGATGGCATGACTGGCATCTGCGGGGCAACCATCGACACGATTCAAGCTCGAAATTTTATTCGCGCTATTGCTGCAGGCTCGGCAGCGCACTCCGATCACGGACGCGATATGGCCTTTACTTTGAAGGCAGTTGCCAACCATCAAGCGGAAGGCTACTCGATAAAAGATGTGGCTAAGCTGAGGATGATTGCGTCTTACTATGACATTCCAATTGAAGGGAGATCGCCCGAAGAGATTGCCAATGACTTGGCTGATCTGTATATTGCTCAATTTGGTCAACAGAAGGGTGAATTAGCGCCAGCTCGAAGGGCACCGGCGAAACGGCAAGCGCTGTGGCGAGATTTGGGCGTCATGCCGCGCGGCATCGATCGCGAAGTCGTCGAGGCGTTGCATCGTACCCATATTGGGGATGACCAAGACCCGGTTCATATTCTCCAACACGCGGTGCGCACTGCATTGTCGGATGGCTGGGGCGGCAGCATGATCGCAACCGACATCTCGGATATTCTTTTCGGAACTCCGGCTCCAATTCTGGGACAGGCGAACCTTGGCGTTCTGAGAGATGACATGGTCAATGTGATTGTTCATGGACATGAACCGACTCTCTCTCAAATGATTGTAGCTGCTTCGCAAGACCCTGAAATCATTGAGTATGCCCGATCTGCAGGTGCCAATGGGGTGAATTTGTCGGGGATATGTTGTACTGCCAATGAAATCTTAATGCGTCAGGGGATTCCCGCGGCTGGCAACTTTCTGCATCAGGAATTGGCAATCCTAACCGGGGCTGTTGAGGCAATGGTGGTGGACGTTCAATGCATTATGCAGGCATTGACCGATTTGGCTACCAATTTCCATACCAAGATTATCACCACATCCCCGAAAGTACGCATCAAAGGAGCTTTGCATATCGAATTCGATGAACATAAAGCTCTCACGATTGCAAAAGAAATCCTCAGAACAGCCATCGATAACTATAAAAACCGCGGTGAAACCCATATTCCCAGAGTGAAAGAGAACTTGGTGCCCGGTTTTTCTCATGAATATATCAATTATATGTTGGGTGGATCGTATCGAGCCTCCTTCCGACCGCTGAATGACGCAATTATGGCGGGAAGAATCCGCGGCGTTGCCGCCATTGTTGGGTGTAACAACCCACGCAGCAAGCAGGATTACTTACACACTTACGTTAGCCAAGAACTGCTCAAGCAAGATGTCCTGCTCGTTGAGACTGGTTGTGGGGCGATTGCAAGTGCAAAACTCGGCTTATTGCTTGGAGAGGCGGGCTTAGATAAGGTAGGTCCAGGGTTGAGAGAAGTGTGCGAAGCGATTGGGATTCCGCCCATTTTGCACATGGGGTCGTGTGTGGATAATACGCGCATCCTCACCGTCCTGACTCAGATGGTGGAAGAAGGTGGTTTGGGAGACGATATCGATCAAATTCCGGCCGTCGGACTGGCGCCAGAATGGATGAGCGAAAAAGCGCTTTCCATCGGTGTTTATTGTATGGGGTCTGGGGTGTATGTAATCTTTGGAGGAGCTTCGCCGATCAGTGGAATGCCTGATCGCGTTTCAGATTCCGACTTAATTCTGCGTTATATCAGCGAGGGGTGGGAAAAACTGTACGGTGGCAAAATGGAGTTTGTTGCCGATCCAGATGAGATGGTGCGCAGGACATTGGCACATATCGACAAGAAACGAGCTGCGCTCGGGTTACCCGAATATGATCCAAATCGCTTTGGCAGAAGCGGCGATCGGCGCATGCTTGAGTTGGAAAGCCTGCCACTTCCCGAACGGGTTAAAGCTTTATATGGCGTTGCTGCAGATTAGGAGGTCCATCTATGTCTAGGTATATTGCCACACGCGCAATCCGCGGTGCGAATGCACTGGTTCGTGAAGCGGAGTTGATGCTCAAGCGAGCATTAGCCGAAAAAGGTGGGGCTCAGAAAGTTGCCTTTCCGAACACGGCTTATTACTTGCCACTGATTTACGGTATGACCGGAGTGGCGGTGGAAAAACTTGAGGATTTGGTGCCGGTCATTGAACACGCCAAACGGCTGTTGCATCCAGTCCCGTCCGAAAAAATGTGGACTCCCTATCTTGGAGAAACACTCGACAGCGGGATGGCAACTTTATTGGCTGCTGAAACGATTGAGGCGATTCGTTTTGTCTATGGCTTGCAACCTGAACGAATGCCCGGCTTTACCCTAGCTGGGGGAACAGCTTATCCTGAATTAGACTCTCCCAATAATGGACGAGTTGGACATCTCAATGGTCCGATCGATGACATTCAACTGCGATCCTGGGGGATTCAATTGGTGGATGGACGCATGCCCGGCTTTGCAGCGATTGTTGGCGCAGCCAAGTCCAACGAGGTTGCGGTCAAGATTGTTCGGGAACTCCAAAAGCGGAACATCCTCTGCTTCCTATCCGGCAATGTAAATGGGCGGAGCATCATCCATCAACTGATCGAGGAAGGGGTAGAGTTGGGTTATGATACTTATACTGTACCCTTTGGCACGGATACGATCAGCGCTATCTATGCCTTAGGCTTTGCGACGCGCTCGGCTTTGACCTTTGGTGGATTGAAGGCGGGTCAAGCTAGAGAAATCCTCTTATACAACCGAGAGCGAGTTTTTGCCTTTGTTTTGGCTTTGGGGGAAGTGGACGATCTCAAGTATGCTGCTGCAGCCGGGGCGATTAATTTTGGCTTCCCGGTCATTGCCGATACCGTCATTCCAGAAATCCTGCCTACGGGCGTCACAAAATACGAACATGTGGTCAGTATGCCTTTCAATGAGATTGAAGGAGCAGATGACTTAGAGAGAGCTGAGCGGTTGGTGCAGAAATGTATTGAAGTACGGGGGGTTAAGGTTAAAGTCGCTGAAGTGCCTGTGCCTGTGCCTTACGGTTCAGCCTTTGAGGGTGAGGTTGTCCGCAAGAATGACATGCGGGTTGAGTTTGGTGGGAAACACTCGCGCTGTTTTGAGTATCTCTACATGGCGCCTAACGATGAAGTGGTCGATGGAAAAGTAGAGGTCATCGGGCCAACCTTTGATCATATTGAGCCGCAAGGGCATATGGACATGGGCATTATCGTCAAAGTCGCCGGTCGGCAGATGCAGGAAGATTTTGAGCCAGTATTGGAACGCCAAATCCACTACTTCATCAACGGTGCTTCAGGTATCCAACATATCGGTCAACGCGATATTGCCTGGATTCGTATCTCTAACAACGCGGCTGAAAAGGGATTCAAGCTAGAACATTTTGGCAAAATCTTACATGCTCGCTATCATTCCGATTTCGGTGCCATCGTTGACAAGGTGCAGGTGACGATCATCACAGAGCCGGAATTGCTTCAACAGTGGTTGGCAAAGGCACGGGCGGCGTATGATTATCGGAATCGGCGACTTGCCGACTTGACTGATGAAAAAGTCGAAGAATTTTACTCCTGTACGTTGTGTCAGTCCTTTGCTCCGAATCATGTGTGTGTGATCAGCCCAGAACGGCTAGGACTGTGTGGGGCCTACAACTGGTTGGATTGCAAAGCCTCCTATAACATCAATCCAACGGGTCCGAACCAGCCGATTAAGCTTGGGAAAGTGATTGATCCAGTGAAGGGATATTGGACTGGAACAAACGAATATGCCAAGATCGGATCGCATGGTGTGGTTCAGGAAGTTTCTATGTATTCGATCATGGAAAACCCCATGACAGCTTGCGGATGTTTTGAGTGTATCGTCATGCTGATTCCGGAAGCCAATGGCGTGATGGTTGTGAGCCGAGAAGACCCAAGCATGACCCCGGCTGGGATGACCTTCAGCACTTTGGCAGGCATCGCTGGAGGAGGGCTGCAGACGCCGGGAGTGATGGGGGTTGGAAAATATTTCTTGCTGAGTCCCAAATTTATTTCAGCCGATGGTGGCTTCAAACGGGTGGTCTGGATGAGCAGCATTCTCAAAGAGATGATGGCTGAAGAATTGAAAAAGGTAGCCGAGCGAGAGGGCGATCCAGACCTGATTGATAAAATTGCAGATGAGCGCCATGTAACAACGGTGGATGAGCTGTTGGTTTGGCTTGAGGAACATCAGCATCCGGTCTTGAGCATGGAGCCGATGTTTTAGGGTACTATATAAGGGAAGGTCACAGGTATATTGTTTTTTGCCTGCCTTCCCTTTTTTCTTGCGCTTCTGTTGAGCGCATAACTACGTCTTGACCGAAGGAGTAAAGAATATGCCTGTTGAGGTTCCAAAAGAAAAATGGCCAGGATCTGTGCGCACAATCACGTTAGGCGCGTTGCCGGCCGAGGGAGGGACGCGCAAACGGGTTGTGACCGTGGGTGGGGAAACTGCAATGCCTTTTATGCACTTCGAGGGCGAAATTCCTTATCCGCCGGTGGTCGCAATTGAAATTAAAGACCGCAAACCAGATGATTGGTCGCCGTTGCTGCTCGAAACTTGGCGGGATGTTATTGACGATCCTGCACAGTGGGCGGCAGCAGCAGAAGAAGCGGGAGCTGACCTCATCGTCCTTGCCTTGAGTTTGACAAATCGTGACGGAAATCCGACCACTCCTGAAGAAGCCGTTGCCAGCGTGAAAGCAGTTTTGGCCGCCACGGGAGTGCCGTTAATCGTGTTCGGGCCGGGACAAGCTGAGGCTGATAATGCTTTGCTCGTTGCGGTTTCGGAAGCAACCAAGGGGGAGCGTTTGGCTTTGGGAATTTGCGAAGACAAAAACTATCGTACGATCGTCGCTACCGCCATGGCAAACGGTCATCTAGTTACCGCAAGGACGCCAATGGATGTTAATTTGGCTAAACAATTGAACATCCTGATCAGTGATATGGGGTTGCCTCTCGACCGAATCCTGATGGATCCGACCACAGGCGCCTTGGGCTATGGAATTGAATATGGATTTTCGGTCATGGAGCGCCTGCGTCTGGCTGCTCTGCAAGGCGACAAGATGACCCAACTTCCGATGATTGTAACGCCTGGTTTTGAAGCTTGGAAGGCAAAAGAGTCGAAAGTGGGCGAGGGGGTACCGAAGGCTTGGGGAGATTGGCTAAATCGAGCGATTAATTGGGAAACCTTAACGGCAATGACGCTTGTAGAGTCGGGAGCGGACATTGTTGTTCTGAGACATCCTGAGAGTGTCAGGCGCGTCAAGGCTGCCATTGATGAACTGATGGCAGCGAAAGCTTTTGTCTCTTGATTTGCTCCGAGAAAATGGAGGGAACCTATGGCTTTATCTGGAATCCAAATCTATAAATTATTACCGCAGACCAATTGCAAAGAATGCGGTTTTCCAACCTGCTTGGCTTTTGCTATGAAGTTAGCAGCTAAACAAGTGGAGCTTTCGGCTTGTCCCTATGTCTCGGAAGAGTCAAAAGCCCAATTGCAAGAATCATCAGCACCACCCATCCGCTTGATCACGCTCAAGTCAGATGGCTATGAAATAAAGGCCGGCAACGAAGTGGTCATGTTCCGCCATGAGAAGACCTTCTATAATAAACCAGGCGTTTTTGCTAAAATCAAAACTTCCGCAGCCGAAGCGGATGTCAAGGAATTGGCAGGGCGGATTAACGATTATCGCGTGAACTATGTTGGAATTGATCTGGAAGTGGATGGCATCGCCGTTGAGGATGATGCGCGCAATGCTGATAAAATGCAGAAGACCTTGAGTGTCATCCGTTCGGTGAGCAAAAAACCTGTGATGCTCTTTTCCGACAACGTTGCAAGCATCGAGGCTGGTTTATCTCAATTGAGCGGAGAAACTCCGCTGATTGGATGTGCCGACTCTGAGAATTGGGAGAAATTCGCTGAACTTGCCAAGCAATCCAAGGCGGCGCTGGCTGTCATTGCTGACACACTGGATGGATTGGCTGAATTATCGGAAAAAGCAAAGGCGAAGGGAGTTGAAGACTTGGTTCTTGTACCGAAAGGGAAAAACCTGGGTCACGAACTAATCCTTCAGTCCCAGATTCGCCGTCTTGCCTTGAAGGCGAACTTTCGATCGTTGGGTTATCCGACTTTGGCTTTTTGTCAAACTCATGCCCAAATTGCTCAGGCGATTGCCAAATATGCGGGTTTTCTGGTGATCGATCAATTCGCTGAGGAATTGGTGTATCCTCTTCTGGTCTTACGTCAAAATATCTACACTGACCCACAAAAACCCATCCAAGTTCAACCAGGGTTGTACGAGATCAATAATCCTCAACCAACTGACCCGGTGTTGGTTACAACCAATTTCAGCATCACATACTTTAGTGTTGCCAATGAGGTTGAGGGATCCGGATTGCCTGCTTATTTGCTGGTTGCCGATGCGGAGGGGATGAGCGTCTTAACGGCCTGGGCGGCCGGCAAGTTTGATGCAGAGCGCATTGCAAAGGCGGTAAAAGCGGCAAATCTCGACACAAGAATGAGCAGGAAACGGCTCGTGTTACCCGGCGCCGTCGCTGTGCTTTCGGGCGAGGTTGAGGCTGAGTTACCCGGATGGGAGATTCGGGTGGGGCCGCGTGAAGCGGTTGATATTCCAAAATTTTACAAACAGGTTTTGCAGGTCAATTAGCCAAAGATTTTTGTGATTGTTTTCGTTTCTATGGCTGAGCACAAAGTAACCTTCAATCATCAAGCCGAGCCCGTTGTTGTTAAAAGCGGCACGCTGATCACCGAGGCAGCCCGACTGGCCGGGATTGAGATCAATCAGCCATGCGGTGGACAGGGGCGCTGTGGACGCTGCGTTGTTCAGGTCATCGATGGAAAAGTGCGGCAACGCAGCGCTTTACGCCTTTCTGCAGAAGACATCAGCCTTGGTTATTGTTTGGCGTGTCAGTCTATCATTGAGGGGGATATCTCTGTTATTGTGCCCGAGCAGGAGAAAATTGAACGTAGACTGGTCACTGACCGAACGGCTGTTGAAGTTGAACCGCCGCTTGGTTACTCACCAGA
This sequence comes from uncultured Anaerolineales bacterium, assembly GCA_937928795.1. GTDB lineage: Bacteria > Chloroflexota > Anaerolineae > Anaerolineales > UBA4823 > NAK19. The sequence goes on along the minus strand of CALFWB010000003.1, from coordinate 107,956 downwards.
GTATCATCAGTCTCTCAAACGATATTTTTTGTCCTTTGCAGAGCCGAATTATGAGGATCAGACCGATGATCTGAGTCGCTTACAAAAACAATTGCGCGTTGAACTGGGATTTAAGGATGTTGAAATCCCCCTCTCACTGGTTAGGAAAATTGGCTCGGCATTGAGAGAAGGGAATTGGCAAGTCACCGTTTACCTAAATGTAAACGGTAGCAACGAAAGTGAGCCTCATGTTTGCATGGTGGATGTCCTTCCGTTTCACTGCGAAAGCGATAGCCCAATGTGGGGAGCGGCAATTGACATCGGAACGACCACGGTTACACTCTGGTTAGTAGACTTGTGGACTGGGGTCGTGCATGCCCAAGTTTCGGAGTACAATGCTCAGATTCGTCGCGGGGAGGATGTCATCTCGCGGATTATCTACGCGGATAAAGAAGGTGGCTTGCAAGAATTACAGCAACTCGTTGTCGGTACCATTAATCAGCTCATTGAATTGGCTTGCAAAAGAGTGAAGCATTACCCCGTTCAGCCTGAGGATATCCTTAAGTTGACCGTCGCTGGAAACACGACCATGATGCACCTCTTTCTGGGCATTCCACCAAGCTACATTCGTCTGGCGCCTTTCATCCCGACCTTCAATCAAGCTCCTTTCCTGCGTGCTCGAGAGATTGGTTTGTCGGCGAACCCTCATGCGATCGTAGACTGTTTGCCCGGCGTGGCGAGCTATGTCGGCGCCGATATTACTGCGGGAGTGTTATCGGCCGGGCTGGATGATACGCAAAAATTGACCCTCTTCTTAGACGTTGGCACCAACGGAGAGATGGTTTTGGGTTCAAAGGAATGGCTGGTCACCTGTGCTTGTTCTGCAGGTCCTGCGTTTGAAGGAGCGGGCGTTCGCGATGGAATGCGAGCGACGAGCGGGGCAATCGAAGAGGTATGGATTCACTCTGAGACATACGAGCCGAGTTATCGTGTGATTGGGGGGGGAAAACCGCGCGGCATCTGCGGCAGTGGTTTGATTTCGTTATTGGCTGAGATGTTTATGACGGGCGTGATCGATAAAGCAGGCAATCTGAATACCCAACTCTCAACTTCGCGCATCCGTGAGGGAGAGCACGGTATGGAGTATGTGGTTGCCTGGGGAGAAGAGACTCAACATGGCAAGGATATTGTCATCACCCGCGTTGATATTGACAATCTACTCCGAGCGAAGGCTGCAATTTATGCAGGCTTTCTTGTCCTTGCACAAAGCGTTGGAGTACCGTTAGAAGAAACCGAACAGGTATTGATTGGTGGCTCTTTTGGAAAATACTTAAATATTGAAAAATCAATCCAAATCGGCTTGTTGCCTGATTTGCCCTGGGAGAAGTTCAATTTCTTGGGCAATACAGCCGTGAAAGGAGCCTATTTTGCTCTATTAAGCCAGGAGAATCGGGAACGCATCCGTGAAATTGCCAGCAAGATGACTTACATTGAACTGTCGGCAGATAATACCTTTTACGAAGCTTTTATGTCTGCAATGTTTTTACCTCATACAGACATGAGCCGCTTCCCATCGGTGTTGGGAGCATTTCAAACGGCAAATAAACTATCTGTTCAAACCTAATTTCATTTGAAGGGAGGGTTTCCTGATGTTTATCATAGGAGAAAACATTCATATTATTTCAGAAAGAGTCAAAGAAGCGCTCAAAGAGAGAAACGCCAAGTTTTTTCAAGAGTTGGCTGTCAAGCAAGTTGAGGCCGGCGCCAAAGCCTTAGACTTGAATCTTGGACCGAGGAAAGCGGATGGTGAAGAGGTCTTTCCATGGATTGTCGAAACTGTCGAGGCAGTGGTTGATGTGCCCCTCAGTTTTGATACGACCAATTTGGCGGGGATTGAGGCAGGTCTCAAAAAAGTAACCAAAGCGCAACCGATTATTAATTCGACATCAGCAGAACCGGAACGGCTTGAAAAAGTGCCTCTTGTTGCAAAAAAATATAATACGAAGCTCATCGCATTGACAATGGGAAAGAGCGGTATCCCGGTTGCTGCGGATGAACGGGTTAATATTGCCATTGAGTATCTGATTCCAAGGGCAATGGAGGTTGGATTACCGATTGAAGATCTGATCATTGACCCTCTTGTACTTACTGTTTCCGGATGTCAGGAATATTGCCCAGAGTTGATCGAAGCGATCCGCACGTTGCAATATGCTTGGGATCCGCCACCGACAATTTCAGTTGGTCTATCCAATGTCTCGAATGCTGTCCCGAAGGAGAATCGACCGCTCATCAATCGGGTTTATTGTGCCATGTTGATGGGGGTTGGTCTGCAGATGATGATCGCGGATCCGCTGGACGAAAAGTTGAAAGAAACGATTCGCGTTATCGAAGAAAGAGACGAATCAACCCCACTTAGTCGTTTATATCTGCGAATTGCTGATAAAATAAGAGACATGGAAGAGATCACAATAGATGACATTGACTTTGACGATCCCGAGCAAGTGGCGGTTTGGAAAACTATCCAAATCTTGTTGAATAAAGTTATTTATGCAGATGGCTATCTGAATCAATGAAGGCTTAAAGTTCTGTTTGTACGATAGTCTAGGAGGTTTTGTATGCCAATTTTTACACCCGGCAGAAGGTGGCAACCGCCTTTTTATCCTTTCAAGAAGGAGCCATTGGGAGCCCGCTTGTTAGCGAGTGTTGAAAAAATGGTCAAGGGGCCTTTATTCGGATGCCGTATGTGTGGAAACTGCCTTTTGCAGGAAACCGCTTTTATATGTCCGATGGAATGCCCCAAAGGTATCCGAAATGGACCGTGTGGCGGCTCGACCGAGGAACATTGTTACGTAGATGAAACCAGGCCTTGTATATGGTACAAGATCTATGACCGCGCCTTTAAGATGGGGCGCGAGGAATACCTTTTGGAGGTCTTACCGCCTTTGGATTGGAATAAGGTCGGTACTGAAACTTGGGGGGATGTCGTGCGGCAAGTCCGCAAGGTGGGCACTAAGAATGTCGTGAGCGGTTTGCTTTCAAAAGACCCGGCGAAAAGAGCCATAACCTGGGATTCGATCTTTCGGCCTGTTCGTCAACCTGATTGGTGGCAGGGAGATGCTGAGTATCATCCACCCATGTACACCGAACCCGTTTCTGAGTTGGAGCGTCGACTGAAAGCAGGGGAGTTTGTGGTTACGTCAGAGGTCGCTCCTCCAATGACGGTGTCCACAAATAAACTGCTCAGCAATATTGAGCTGATCAAACCTTATGTTGCGGCAATCAATTTTACCGACTCTCCTTCGGCGACTCCGCGCATGTCTAGTTGGGCGTGTAGTGTGATGGCGGTGCAAGCTGGCGCCGAACCTGTGATGCAAATTGCTGCCCGTGATCGGACGCGAGTCGGCTTGCAAGCTGAGGTGCTAGGAGCGAATGCGTTAGGAGTACGCAATATCCTTTGCCTTTCTGGTGACAGTATGCGCATGTCACCTGACCCGCGCGGTCGTATGGATGTCGTGGATATTGACTCGATTCAGATGATTTGGATCTTGCGCCGCATGCGGGACGAAGGCAAATATCTAGACGGGCGCGCGATTAAGTTCCCACCCAAGATTTTCATTGGCGCGGCTGCTTCTCCTTACGCCTCAGAACCACGCTTCCAAGCAATTCGTGAACATAAGAAGGTTAATGCAGGTGCCCAATTTTTCCAAACAAATTTGGTGTATGATCCAGAAGGTTTGGAGGTTTGGCTGAATGAATTAGCAAAGCGTAATATCCTAGACAAAGTGTATATTTTGGTCGGAATTACCCCATTAAAGAGCTACAAAGTTGCTCTTTACATGAACAATGAAGTGCCCGGCGTATTTATTCCAGAAAGATTGATGAAGCGGATGGAAAAAGCAGGGGATGGCGCTGCAGAAGAGGGTGTGCAGATTGCTTTGGAACTCATCGAGGCTGTACGGAAACTGCAAGGAATCCATGGCATTCACTTGATGGCTGTTGGATGGGAAGAGATTGTGCCACGGATTGTAACCGAGGCTGGGCTTGCCCCGCAGGAAGTTGCTACCGAGAAGAAACCTGCGGAGGCAATTCTAAATTCATAAAAGAGTTGTGGGACAACGTAACCGCTCCTGTAGAAACAGGAGCGGTTTGTTCTATCTCACCTATTGCCTATCTTGAACGGCATGAGTATACTGTAAAGAAAATTCTTGAATTGAGAAAGTTTGGTACTCAAGAAAAAGTGAATTGATATGCGCATAGAAAACCTGCTGTCAATTCTACCGGAAAATTACACACAACTTGACCGTGAGATTATCCTAAAAGCCTATCAAGTCGCTGAGGAAGCTCACCGTGGACAAAAGCGCGCTTCGGGGGAGCCCTATATTAACCATTGTGTTGCCGTTGCAGGCATTTTGGCGGAAATGCGCGTGCCTCCAGAAGTCATTGTAGCGGCGCTGCTCCATGATACGGTTGAAGACGCTCAGATGCCCCTTGAACAGATTCGCCAATGGTTTGGGGATCGGGTGGCAATGTTGGTGGATGGCGTAACCAAACTGACCAATCTCCCCAGGGTTTCGCGCGGAGATCAGCAAGCGGAGGCGGTGGAACAGGAAGAATTGGAGCGGGAAATGGCGGAAAAACGGGGATTGCCGGACCCAGAAGCCGAAGCCGCTCAAATGATGCGCAGCCGGCGTTATGATGCTGTCTCTGAGACCTTGCGTAAAACTTTCCTGGCCATGGGGGAAGATGTCAACGTGGTTCTGATTAAGTTGGCAGATCGCTTGCATAATATGCGTACCCTTAGTTACATGCCAGAACATAAGCGCAAGCGGATTGCGCAACAAACCCTAGATATCTTTGCTCCACTTGCCAATCGCTTGGGCATCTGGAATATGAAGTGGGAATTGGAAGACCTTAGTTTTCGCTATGTGGAGCCGCAAAAGTACAAGGAAATCGCCGATTTGCTTGCTGCGCGACGTTCTCAACGTGAAACCGAAATGGAGACAATTCGAGCAAAGCTCAATGCTTGCTTGAGTAAAGCAGGCATTCAAGCTGAGATTACCGCTCGACCAAAACATATCTATTCCATTTACATGAAGATGAAACGGAAGGGGATTCCGTTTGATATGGTTTATGATGTCAGAGGGGTGCGGATCATTGTGGCGGATATACCGACCTGTTATGCAGCCTTGGGGGTTATCCACACCAATTGGCGCCCCATTCCAGGGGCTTTTGATGATTATATCGCTGCCCCGAAGGATAATTTTTACCAATCGTTGCATACGGCTGTGATCTTTGATGACGGGAAAACGCTTGAATGTCAGATCCGGACGCCTGAAATGCATCAAAACGCAGAGTACGGGATTGCGGCTCATTGGCGCTACAAAGAGGGGGTTTCTCGAGACAACGAATATGAAAAGCGATTGCTTTGGTTGCGATCCTTGATGGAATGGCGGCAAGATGTCGCTGATGCCAAGGAATTCCTCGATAGCATGAAGACCGACGTCTTTCAGGATCGGGTCTATGTGTTTACTCCCAAAGGCGATATTATCGATTTGCCGGCTAAATCGACCCCGATTGATTTTGCCTATCATGTTCATACCGATATTGGACATCGCTGCCGAGGCGCAAAGGTAAATGGCAAGTTAGTTTCTTTAGATTACACACTAAAAACCGGGGATCAGGTTGAAATCTTAACTGCTAAACGCGGTGGCCCGAGCCGTGATTGGCTGAACCCGAATCTGGGGTTGGTACGCACCCAAAGGGCTAAGGCGAAAATCCGACAATGGTTCAAGAAGCAAGCCCGCGAGCAAAATATCGCTCAAGGCAAGATCTTAATCGAAAAAGAATTGCGACGATTGGGGCTAATGGATATTAACTTAGAGCGATTGGCGAAGGAATTCGACCTAAAATCGACGGATGATTTTTTTGAGGCAGTAGGGTGTGGGGATATCAATATTGGTCGAATTGTCAATCATCTAACCCTAGGTGAGAAAGAAACCTCTCAAGCAGAGGTATCTCAACCGCGTGTGACATCTGAAGCCAGTCGCACGGAAGAAACGGTCACTGTTTTGGGCGTAAAAGGACTATTGACCAATATTGCTCGCTGTTGCAATCCGGCTCCCGGAGATGAGATCATCGGTTACATAACGAGAGGCCGTGGGGCAACGATTCATCGTCAAGACTGCCCTAATATTATGCGGATTCGTGATCGGGAACGTCTCGTCAAAGTCTCTTGGGGTGAACCAAAAAGCACGTACCCGGTACCGATCCGCATCAAAGCTTATGATCGGAATGGCCTTATGAAAGATATTTCGACGTTGGTCGCAGATGAGGGAGTGAATATGTCGTCGATATCCGTGGAGACAAGCCGTAATCTGGCTGTTATTAATATTACGCTGGAGGTACATGATATAGCTGAACTAAGTCGTTTGTTGGATCGATTAGAAAATTTGCCCAATGTCACCGAGGCGATTCGGGTTAGACCGGGTTAAGAGGTCGCTACAGAATGATAAGTCTGGTATAATTCCGCACCGCCGTTTGCAAGCTAAACAGGTCGGTAAAATCTTTCAGGAGGTACTTAAATGCCACGCATTCGCTGTCATTATTTGGATTGTGTCTTTCTGGATGATGGTTATTGCGGAGCAGCAGCTATTGAAATTGATCCCGACGTTGGATGTATGACCTTCAAGCGATCAGACGATCTGGACGTTGAAGAGGATTGGGAGGATGAAGACGAAGAACTGATTGACGAAGATGAATGGGACGAACTAGAAGACGAAGACGATCTCTGGATTGACGACGACGAAGACTTTTAAGCGCGATGGTTGAAGTTGTCGTCTTTGGGAATGTAACCCTAGACGTCATCTGTCAAACGGTGGATGACGTACCCCGTTATGAATCGGTTTCCTTCGATCGAGTTATCCTTTCGCCCGGAGGTTGTGCATCAAATGTTGCGGTTGGTCTGGCTGCTTTGGGGGTCGAGCCTGCTTTAGTGTGCAAAGTTGGAGAGGACCCTGCTGCAGAACTTCTGCGAAGAACCTGGTTGAACTTTGGGATAAATTTGGACTATGTTCAGGTTGATCCAAGTGTCCATACGGCGGTAAGCGTTGGGCTGGTCGATCACGATGCGCAACCTCGCTTTATTCACACACCTGGGGCGAATGGGCGATTGAGGCTGGAAGATTTCCCGCAGGAATTATTTCGCATAGCCAGCATAAAGCTTCTGCATATTGCAGGCTTCTTTGTTCTGCCGGGACTACTGGATGAGCAATTGGTCGGTTTCCTGAGGAAAGCTCGTCAGATTGGATGGATCGTAACTTTAGATGTCGTCAACTCTAAGCGATATTGGAGACCGGAGTATTTGTTTTCCTGCTTAGGGGAGGTTGATGTATTTCTTTGTAACAAAGTTGAGGCGGCAAAACTGACCGGGAAAGACACAATCCAGGATGCTGCTGGCAGCTTGATTGGGGCGGGAGCTAAAGCTGTCGTTGTAAAAGCGGGTGGAGAAGGCTGTTATGTGCACAGTAGTGGAAAGGCTGAAATGATCCCAGCTCAGCCCGTTAATGTTGTTGATACTACTGGAGCGGGAGACGCATTTGCTGCTGGGCTGATTGCTGCGCTTGTTAGGGGGAAAGACTTACCCGAGGCTTGCTGGCAGGCAAACGATTGTGGAGCAAAAATCGTTCAAGAGCTTGGAACTATAACGTATTGGGAGAAACAATTACAACAAGCCCCTAAAATGGATTAGAAGACGAGCAATTGGCGCAATAAAAATTGGGTTCCAGCTAGTGCGTATAGCCAATGTATACAAAACCAAAAATGATGTATAAACTGCTCAAAACAACCACAATCTCAATAATCTTACTATCCTGCCAGCTATCTCAGCCAAACCTCCCTACAAACCAGCCAACCGAAACCCAACCCCCTTTAAACACAGAGACCATTCGAGAAAAACCAACCAACACCCCCGAGACACTACCTCTCTTTAACCCACCAACCATAACAGATAGCGAAACAAAGCCGGTAGGTGAGGAGCCTACGCCATCACCCTTACCGACCGCTATTCCAACGCTCATTCCTGTAGAAGTTCTCGTTTACACCCAACCGCAATCCCCCGTGTATTTGGTTAATTTCTTGCACCCTGAACTAGGCTGCCAGTGGACAGGTGTAGCCGGACAAATCTTCAACACCGTTGGCAAACCCGTTAACGGCATAATTTTAGAGGTCAGCGGCAGGGTCAATGGATTTGAAATTCTCGCCCTAGGAATGACGGGTACATCTCTGCCCATCGGACCGGGTGGCTATGAAATTAAGCTAGGTGATCAACCATTTGACTCGCAAGGTGCGCTTAGTTTGCGAGTCTTTGACCGAGACGGAAATCAGCTCAATGAAGCTCTTCCCCTAATCACTTATAAAGATTGTCGCAAGAATTTGATATTGATCAATTTTACTTGGTTCGATCAACCCCTTAGAGAAAAGGTGTTTTTTCCTGTTGTTTATCGGTAGAACAAACCATGCCTATCCGGTTATCATTCGACCATTTCGATTGGATTGCGCCAATTTACGATCTCATCATTCCAGACGCAAACATTGAGGCGTTGATTCAATACGGAGGATTCCCCACAAACGGTAAAGTTTTGGATGTAGGGGGAGGCACCGGCAGAGTCACGCGGCAATTGATTAACTTGCAACCCGACATTACGATAGCCGATAGTAGTTTTGGGATGCTAAAGATTGCTAACCAAAAACTAGGCGTTAAACTTGCCCTATGTGAAGCAGAGAGGATGCCTTTCTCTGACAACAGCTTTGAGAGGATACTCCTCATCGACACCTTGCATCACGTAGCCGATGCCTCTAGAACCCTCAGGGAATGTCTACGCGTTTTAAAGATGAACGGTTTGCTGATTGTTCAAGAACCCGATATTCAACAGTGGGGGGGTGTGCTGATCGCCCTCTTCGAGAAACTGCTTCTAATGCGAAGCCACTTGCTGCCCGCCGAAAGAGTCCAATCCGTCCTTGCTCCCTTATCTAAAGAAGTGGTCATCCATCGCAACACAAACCAGTATTGGGTTGTTTGCCGCAAATGATCTTGCATAACATCTTGAGCCGTGTCGCAAGACATGTGACAAAAACGCCGACTAGGTGGCAAGTCTAAGGCTTGCCTTACTCTTTGTGTCATCAACAGATGCGCGGCAACATTTCGCCAGATAGCATATCCAACAGGCGTGTGCTACCCATGCTCGTCCGTAAAAGCACTTTCTGAGGATGTTCAGCAACAAGTTCACCGATAACGACGGCTTGGGAGCCGTTATCGGTGGAACGAATAGCTTCTAGGACAACCGATGCGTATTGCTCATCAACGAAAAACACACACTTTCCCTCGTTTGCCACGTAGAGCGGGTCAAAACCTAGCATTTCACACACCGCAGATACCGTTTCGTGAATGGGGATAGTTGCTTCGTGGATCACCATGCCCAAGTTGGACTGACGAGCAATCTCATTGAGGGTGGTTGCTAATCCGCCACGGGTTGGGTCCCGCATAGCGTGAATTGCATTGCCTCCGGGATGTTCTGCGGCTTTTAGGGCTTTCGCAATCATGGCATTGAGCGGGGCAACATCACTGCGAATCTCAGACGTGAAACCCAACTCTCCGCGGGCTTGCAAGACGGCAATGCCATGCTCGCCAATCGGCCCGGATAAGAGGATTTGATCGCCCACTTTTACGTTGCGCCCACTAAGCTGCCAGGATTTGGGGCGCACTCCAATACCACTTGTATTGATAAAAATCCCATCTCCCTTCCCTCGCTCGACCACTTTTGTATCGCCAGCAACAATGACAACCCCAGCTTCTGCAGCAGCGCTTGCCATAGACTGAACGATATATTCGAGCACTTCGATTTGCAGTCCTTCTTCCAGAATAAATCCTGCGGTTAAGTATAACGGTTTGGCACCCATTACCGATAGATCATTCACCGTCCCACAAACGGCTAATCTGCCGATATCACCTCCTGGGAAAAAAATGGGTGAAATGACATGCGAGTCAGTGCTCACAACGATTTCAACCTCAGGATCGGCGATGGTTAACCCCACGCCATCATCTCCTCGGTTAAGGAAGGGATTAGAGAAGTGAGCTGCAAAAACCCTCTCAATCAAATCGTGAGTTAACCGACCGCCACTCCCGTGACCTAGGACGATTTGATCAGAATGGGTGAGCGGAAGGGGGCAATAGGCTCCTAGGAAATCGAAGGCTTGTTGATTTTGGTCAGACATGGTTCATCTTGGGGACTGGGAGGTTGCGAGAATATTGGTAATAAGCTGCACAAGCACCTTCTGAAGAGACCATCGTGGCACCTAGAGGATTTTCAGGAGTACAAAGCGTGCCGAAAGCGGAGCACTCATAGGGCTTCTTGATACCTTGTAGAACGAACCCAGCAATACATAACGGCGACTCCTGCGTGACAATGGATTGGATATCGAACCGAGTTTCGGCATCGAATTGGGCATATTCCTTGCGCAATTTCCAGCCGCTTTGGGGGATCACCCCAATACCGCGCCACTTCCGATCACAGACTTCAAATACCTGCTGGATTACCTTTTGAGCTGAAACATTTCCCTCGTAAGTAACCAAGCGCGAATAAGCGTTTTCTACCTCGTAAGTACCTTTTTCCAGTTGTCGAACGACACGATAAACACCCTCTAAAATATCTAGAGGTTCAAATCCAGTCACCACGATAGGAATGCGAAACTCTTGGGCAATGGGAGGGTATTCCCAATAGCCCATTACGGTACAAACATGCCCAGCAGCCAGAAAACCTTGCACTCGATTGGTAGGCGAGGATAAAATCGCTCGCATCGCTGGCGGAACACAGACATGCGAAACTAACATGCTGAAATTATTAATCTTTAGGGACTGAGCTTGTAAGACACACATGGCATTTGCCGGTGCCGTTGTCTCAAAGCCAATGGCAAAGAAGACAACCTCTTTTTCGGGATTCTCGCGGGCAATTTTCAGACTATCCAGTGGGGAATAAACTACCCGCACATCACCACCGTTTGCCTTGACACTGAACAAGTCACCTGTCGATCCCGGCACCCGTAGCATGTCCCCATAAGAGGTAAAAATGACATTCGGCAATGAGGCGATTTGGAGAGCTTTATCAACCAGTTCAAGCGAGGTTACGCAAACCGGGCAACCAGGTCCATGGATGAACTCAATTTCTGGGGGCAACAATTGGTCTAGCCCGTATTTTTTGATTGCGTGAGTTTGTCCCCCACAAATTTCCATGATTGTCCATGGGCGAGTCACAATTTTCTGAATTTGGCGAATTTTCGCCTGAACCAGCTTGGGCTCACGAAAGCCATTCCAAAGTTTCTGATCCATGCTCTAGTCCTGAGCGGAGATTTCTTCTTCAAGATTTACAATTTCATTCAGCAAAGCAAGGGTTTCCTTTGCTTCTTCTTCACTGATGACATTAAGAGCGAATCCTACATGGACAAGCACGTAGTCACCCAGTTTGGCTTCAGGGACGTAGGTTAGACATGCCTCGCGCAAGACACCCCCAAAGTCGATCTTTCCCATCGCCAGACCATTCGTTTCGTAGATTTCAACAATTTTTCCGGGTACACCTAAACACATTTCTCACACTCCTAGAATATCTGATCAACTACCAAGTATCTTTGTCACGATGGCTACTTGGCCTAAGGAGATGCCACCATCATTGGCAGGAACATGTTGATGAGTCAAGACGTGGAAGCCGGCGTCATTTAGATACCGGCAAGTCTGCTCGAGCAAAGTGATATTTTGCCAAACGCCTCCGCTTAACGCAACGTAGTGAATACCAGTCCTCTCCCGTAAAATTTGGCATACGTCAAGGACAATTTCTGCAACTGTGCGGTGAAATCGGCTTGAAATAAGCGCAGGTGCAGTCCCCTGTAGATAATCATCCAATACAGATTGGATCAACCTCTTAACACCAATCTCAATCACATCGCTCGATGCTTCTGGATGAGAGAGCAAATCAAATGGGTAGGAGCAACTTTCATCGGGAGAAGCTATGGCTTCTAACTCAATGGCCGCCTGGGCTTCGTAGTTGATTTTCTGACGCACGCCGATTAGTGCGGCCACCATATCGAACAATCTACCCATACTAGAGGTATAGGCGAGATTGATGTTGTGCTCCAATTGGGAGATTAACAACTGCCGTTCATCGGCGCAGAGAGCTTGATAAGCGGGCAGGTGTTGAGACCATTCAATCCCCAAGTGACGTAAATAAGAAAGGGCAATCCGCGCCGGGACACGGATCGAACGATCGCCTCCGGGCAAAGGCAAATACTGCAAATGAGCAACTCTCTGATAGGCTGTATAAGAGGCAATAAAAAACTCTCCTCCCCAAATGGCACCGTCATCTCCATATCCGGTGCCATCGAAGGAAACCCCGATTACAGCGTCATCGGTTTGCCAGCCATTTTCGGCTAGGCAACTGGCAATGTGGGCATGATGATGTTGGACTGCAAAAAGAGGGATGTTTTCTCGCTTTGCCCTTTCAAGGGCATAACGAGTGGAAAGGTAATTGGGATGTTTATCGTAAGCAATACCTTGCGGCAGAATGCGAAAGAGGGTTTGGTAATGGTGAATACCTTCCTCGAAGGATTGATAGGTCTCAAAGTTTTCTAAATCGCCGATGTGATGACTGATAAAGGCGTATTCTTCACGACTCAAACAGAAGGTATTTTTCAATTCCGCCCCCACTCCTAAGATTTGCTGCGATTTCCAAGGCAGGCGGATTGGATTGGGAGCATAGCCACGCGAGCGGCGGATAGGGTAGGGCTTTCGCGCTCCTCCGCTTGCTGTTACAGTGCGGACAACCGAGTCGTCACAGCGAATATGGATAGGACGATTATGGAGTAGAAAGGCATCTGCAAGGGGAGCTAGTTGAGACAAAGCTTGATCGTTATCGGTTGCAATGGGTTCCTCAGAGCGGTTACCGCTCGTGAGCACGATCGCTTCTAACGGATAATCCTGATAAGTTTCTCGTTCGAAGTTATAAAAAAGCAAGTAATGCAAAGGGCTATAGGGTAACATGACGCCCATAAAATTCTGGTTAGGGGCAGTGTTTTGTGCAACTGTGGAAGAGGATCGTCTGGGTAGCAGGACAATGGGGCGTTCTTTTGAAGTGAGCAAGTCGATGTCGGCTTGGGTCAAAACGCAGTGCTGCTGAACGACTTCCACCTCTGGCATCATGAGGGCGAAAGGTTTGTCAACCCGCTGTTTTCTCCTCCGCAGGTTCTCAACAGCTTGAGAGTTCAAGGCGTCGCAGGCAAGGTGAAAGCCACCAATTCCCTTGATTGCCACAATCGAACCCTGCTTAATAAGCTCCTGAACAGCTTGGATGATCGCGCGGTCGTTTTCAAAGGGCAATTCCTTTCCCTCAACCACCAAACTTAAGTGGGGTCCACACACAGAACAGGCTACGGGTTGAGCATGAAAACGGCGGTCTTCGGGGTTGTGATACTCTGCAGCGCAATCTGCACAGAGAGGAAAGTCTGCCATGGTCGTGTTAGGTCGGTCATAGGGGATCGTTTTTGTTATGGTGAAACGCGGACCACAGTTGGTACAATTGATAAAAGGATATAAATAGCGCCGATTCTCGGGGTCAAATAATTCGTTCAGGCAATCTTGGCAAATCGAAATGTCGGGGGAAATTGGAATAAAAGCAGAGTCAATGTCTTGCGATGCGATGATCTCGAATTTGGTGAAGTGATTTTCTTCAATCGGTTGAACTTCAATTTGATCGATCTGAGCAAGGGGCGGAGCTTCGGTTTTGATCCGCTCGATAAACTGGGCAACCGCCTTGTCGTTGCCCTCTACAACAATTTCAACCCCCGCGCTGGTATTCTTCACCCACCCTAGCAAATGTTCTTGGTTGGCTAACTTGTAGACAAATGGTCGAAATCCAACACCTTGAACAATACCCGTAATCCGAAGATACTTACCTACCATTGCGTTTGAGCCTACACAACCGATAAAGATCGAAATCGATCAACTTGTTTACGTAACCATTCATACCAATTGGACAAACCCTCCCCTGTACGGCAAGAAGCGAGGAGAAACTCTACGGCTGGATTTAACGCTTCTAGACCTTTACGGAAAAATTCCACATCAAAATCTACATAGGGTAGCAAATCAATTTTATTCAAAATTACATAATCCACACCACGATACATGGAAGGATACTTATGCGGTTTATCATGACCCTCAGGCACCGAAGCAACCAGCACGTTGAGCGCAGTTCCCAACTCAAAGCTTGCCGGACAGATTAAGTTTCCCACATTTTCGACGATCAATAAATCAAACTGGCGCAGGTCTGTCTGTACGAGAGCTTTATTAAGCATGACCGCATCTAAGTGACAATCTCCTCCTGTATTGATTTGGATAGCCGTTGCCCCGGCTGCGCTAGCTCGGTCGGCATCCAGGGTTGTGGCAATATCGCCGTCAATAACGAGAATGCGCAAGTCGTTAGATAGGTTTTTTACAGTTTGTTCAATTAGGGTCGTTTTTCCTGCGCCTGGAGAAGCCATTATGTTAACTGAGAATAAATGCGCTTGCTTTAGCAACAACCGATTGCTTTCCGCAATTGCGTCGTTTGCGCTGAGAATGTTTTGGACGATTGGGATGCGTTGTTCATTCATGTTTCTATATCGATCGCTTCTATGTAAAACTCTTCACCACTCAGAATCTCAATTCGGGAACTACCACAAGATGGGCAGAAAACAACTTGTCCATCTAAGTGATAGACCGTTTGGCATTCAAGGCATTTGAAAGTGGCTGCTACTCGCCGAAACACCAATTCGGCTTTTTCTGCCAGCGTATCTTTAGCGATGATCTCCCAATAAAATTGTACCGACTCGTCGACAATAGAGGAAAGCTCGCCAACGACAAGGTAAATCTTGGTAATTTGAGTGGCATCCGCCTTAGCTGCATGGTCTAGGACAAGGTCTAGAATGCTTTGAGTGACAGCGAGTTCATGCATCCACGAAGATATTTAGCCTAAGAGCCCCTGTTGTTGATTGGTTGCCCTTAACCTTTGCTTTCAACGGTCTTCTCTTCAGTGGATTCGGCTTTCTTGTCTGTTGCTTCTTCCGCAGAGGATTGTAAGCCCTCTTTGAAGGCGCGAATTCCCTTCCCAAACTCGCCAGCCACCTTGCTAATCCGCCCGACACCAAAGAGTAAAATGACGATAAAGAGGATGATCAATAACTCAGCACCTTGAGGTAGATTAAACATCCGCAACTCCTTTTGATTTGAAGATTAGATTGATTTCTATTATACTACGAGACAATGAGAGAGCGTGAATTGATTGTTGTTGGCGGTGGTTTGGCAGGTTGTGAAGCTGCTTGGCAGGCTGCGCAACGCGGCATACGGGTCTATTTATATGAGATGCGTCCTTTGGTAAACACCGGGGCGCATGTAACCGATCGGTTGGCTGAACTCGTTTGTTCCAATTCACTGGGGGCGAATCAGATCGACCGGGGAACAGGATTACTGCTCAGTGAATTGCGGACATTAGTGTCCTTGCTAATCCGTTGCGCAGATGAAAGCGCATTGCCGGCGGGACGAGCCCTAGCTGTGGATCGAGAGGTGTTTGCCGAAAAAGTCACACAGACGATTCTTTCGCATCCCAAGATTACGGTTATTCGGGAGGAAATCAAGAAGCTTCCGGAAACGACTGCCGTTGTCGCTTCTGGTCCCTTGACCTCGGAGAGTCTGTCTGCTTCGATTGCCAATTTTCTGGGTCTCTCCAATCTGTTTTTTTACGATGCCATATCGCCTATCGTCGAGGCAGATACGATCGACATGAACGTGGCTTTTCGTGCCAGTCGCTATGACCAAGAAGAGGGAGACTATATTAATTGCCCGATGAACCGGGAGGAATACGAAAATTTTGTTGAGGAACTGGTCAAAGCTGAAAGAATTCCCTTGCGCTCATTTGAGGAAACAATTGAGAGCGGTGTAAGCGGTGGAAAAGGAAAATTTTTTGAAGCTTGTTTGCCCATCGAAGTGCTGGCTAGGCGGGGAAAAGATGCGCTTGCCTTTGGTCCGCTTCGGCCGGTCGGATTAAAAGACCCTCGCAGCGGAAAACGTCCCTACGCGGTTGTTCAACTGCGCCAAGACAATCTAGCCGGCACGCTATATAATCTGGTGGGATTCCAAACCAATCTCACTTTTACCGAACAAAAGAGGGTTTTCCGCATGATCCCCGGCTTGGAGCGGGCAGAGTTTGTCCGGTTTGGTCAAATGCACCGCAATACTTATATTTTTTCGCCGCAAGCGCTAAAGCCGACTCTCCAGACCATCCGTCGTCCCGATCTCTTCATGGCAGGTCAATTGATCGGTGTTGAAGGCTATGCCGGCAACATTGCCAGCGGCTGGTTGGCGGGTGTGAACGCTGCTCGCTATATACGAGGGAAACCTCTCTTGCAACTACCTAGAGAGACGATGTTAGGCAGCTTAATTTATTACGTCACGCACGCCAGCGAGAAAGACTTTCAGCCGATGAAAGCCAATTTTGGTCTGTTACCCTACACCGAGGAAGAGTGGCTGCGGAACAAGAAGCAGCGCCATTTCTACTTTGCTCAACGCTCTTTGGATGTTTTGGAGCAATGGCTAAAGGAGTGTGATGTCTTTGAATAGATTGCGTATAGGTATTCTAGTAGTCTTAGGGCTTCTCTTGGTTTTGGGAGGAGGTTGTCAAAGTCGCCAAGGAAGTTTCTCGTTGACCGAAGAGCTTGCCCTAATTGAGCAAGATCTCTCGTATCAGGTGAATTGCGGCCCACGAACTCCCGGTTCTCCATGCCATCAGCAAATTCAGGATTGGATCATCGACAACCTGCAAAAAAATCGGTGGGGTGTAGAAACACAATCTTTCGCTCACTTAGACTTTACGGGGAAAAATATCGTCGGCAAATACGGTAAGGGCGAGGAGTTTATCATCATTGGGGCGCATTATGACACACGGTTTACCTCGGATCAAGAGGCGCAGCCGCAACTGCGCAATCAGCCTGTGCCAGGGGCAAACGATGGAGCCTCTGGAGTAGCTTTATTACTACAATTGTCTCGCGAAATTCCGAAACAATTTTCACTTGAACAGAAAACGATTTGGTTGGTCTTTTTCGATTTGGAGGACAATGGCAATTATCCAGATTGGGATTGGATTTTGGGTTCGAGGGCATTTGCAAACTCGTTGACTCAAACTCCAACAGCCGTTGTTGTCGTTGACATGATCGGCGACAAAGACTTGAACATCTACCATGAACACAACTCGACTGCAGAACTCAATCAGGAAATTTGGGCAATTGCCGATCAATTAGGATATAAGGAGTTCATCCCTCAGAAAAAGTATCGCATGATTGACGACCATCTTCCCTTTCTTCAACAAGGTTTCCCAACTTCCCTGCTGATTGATTTCGATTATCCTTACTGGCATACCACTCAAGATACGCTGGATAAGGTTTCTGCTCGAAGTATTTACGTTGTCTATGATACACTTATTCATTGGTTGAAAGAGCATTAAGATGAGTGTTGGCAAGCCAATGAATTCTCTCGATGAGAAAAAGCTATTGGAATTTTTGCGAGAATATCTCCCGCAGATCACGGAACACTTAACCAAAACGTCCGGGATCCGTCCATCTTTGGAGAAGCAATTGCTCTCCCTTTTTGATGCGTTTGAAAAGTCATTCCTAACTAATGATCCTGTTCACGTAGACCAAATCCTAGAAAATTGGATCGGCCAATATACCGAAGCTGAAATGCCTCAAATTGTTTTGGATTTGACCTCTTGGCTCCGTTCGATCGAAACAGCCTGTATCGCCGTAATTCGGGAGTACTCCAGTGAACTTGGTGTAGGAGACAAAAATCTCTCTTTCACTACATCTGAATGGTTTTTTTATGCCCAAGAGAGATTGATCCGGCTTGGTTTCAGGAAGTACATTGATCAACAAACAAAAGCGGCGACCGAAATTCAAGCTATGCTTGAAAAATTAGACCGTAGCAAATCGAACTTTATCTCTATTGCTGCGCATGAGCTAAAAACGCCTCTCACCATCATCGAGGGTTATTCAATGATGCTGAACGATCTGCTTACCGAAAATGATCATCTGAGACTGTATTCTCCATATATCGAAGGTATTCAAAAAGGTACCGAAAGGCTTAAGCAAACCATTCAAGACATGATTGATGTATCCCTAATCGATTCGAGAATGTTGCTCCTAACCTTTCAACCTTGCTTACTGAATCGATTAATCGAAACGGTTGTCAAAGAAATGAAAAAGAAATCGGCCGATCGGAATCTGCTCATTCAATGGCGGCCGATTTCGGGAATTAATGAGATGATTTATTTGGATGAGGTTCGTCTTGCGCAAGCGTTGCGGAATGTCATTGAGAACGCAATTAAATACACGCCAGACGGTGGAAGAGTTAGCATTTACGGTCGAAAACTAAGCGGTTTTATCGAAATTCTGGTTGAAGATACCGGTATAGGGGTAGACCCTGAAGACCAACCCTTCATTTTCGAGAAATTTTCTCAATTGGGTCAAGTCTTGTTACATTCCACCGGAAAATCAAAGTTCAAGGGTGGAGGAGCTGGGTTAGGGTTACCGATTGCTAAAGGGATTCTCGAAGCTCATGGTGGTACAATTTGGATGGAGTCCGAGGGGTACGATGAAGTGCGGTGTCCGGGCTCGATTTTTCATTTGATGATTCCTATCTATACTGAACCTCCGAAAGCTTCGGCACAAATTTTTTCCGCTCAGCAAACACGGAATAACCAAAGTTTGGCAAATGGCTAAGAAAACGATTGCGGTCATTGACTCCTATCAAGAGAGAGCTATTGCAGTCGGGTTAGAAGTCGGCAAACCCGTCTCGGACTTTCGCCTCGAAGATTCCCTCAATGAGTTATTCCTCTTAGCTCAGACGGTTGGAATCGAGGTTGTAACAGCGGTTACTCAAAAACTTGACAAACCCAACCCTCAAACCTATATTGGCGCCGGAAAACTTGAAGAGATCAAAGCCCTCGTCAACGAAACGGGTGCAAACATGATCTTGTTTGACGACGAACTCTCGCCGCGCCACTTACGCGAATTGGAGAAACATTTTGACGAAAACGTGCGCATCATCGATCGCACAGCGTTGATCTTGGATATCTTCGCTCAACACGCCGCAACACGAGAAGGCGCCTTGCAAGTTGAACTCGCCCAATACGAATATCGATTGCCGCGCTTAACTCGAGCATGGACGCATTTAGCTAGGCAGGCTGGAGGTGGGGGTGGCAGAGCAGGCAGCGTGGGAGGGGTGGGACTGCGAGGGCCTGGCGAAACGCAACTGGAAGTTGACCGCCGTGATATTCGTCGTCGCATCGCCCACCTAAAGGAAGAGTTAGAGAAGGTCAAAGTCCATCGGCGTCAGTATCGGCGCCGAAGAAAGAAATCCGGCGTTCCAGTTGTTGCGCTCATTGGGTACACCAACGCCGGAAAATCCACCTTGCTAAACGCGCTTTCCAACGCCAATGTTTATGTTGCCGACCAATTGTTCGCAACTTTGGATCCCACAACCCGTCGTGTTGTTCTATCCAACCACAACGAAATTTTACTCACCGACACGGTGGGCTTCATCCAAAAACTACCGACCCACCTCATTGCCGCTTTTCGGGCGACCCTCGAAGAGATTTGTGAGGCGGATTTATTGCTACATGTCCTCGATGTCTCCCATCCGATAGCCCAACAACAAGCCCAAGCTGTATTTCAAACGCTAAGAGAAATCGAAGCTGATCACTTACCCATTTTCACCGTTTTGAATAAGATCGATTTGCTAAAAAATCCTCGGCAATCTCTAGAGCTCATGGCTCGGTATCCAAATTCAGTAGCCATCTCGGCTCTCAGCGGATTGGGCCTTGACGAGCTACTCCGTAAGTTGGAAGATTTTTTGTTTGGGCGGCAACATGCGATCTCGGTAGAAATCCCTCAAAAGGAAACGTATCTCATTCAATTATTTTCTAAGGAGGGAATTGTTGATCAGATTACTTACTCAGGAAACACAGTTTATATTCAGGGGAAGGTACCCGGAAGGCATCTGGCAAAATACACCCCTTACCTTTATCCACACGACGAAGATAAGCTAATGCAACGAGAGCGTATCCCATGAAGAATTTTATCAATCGTTCCCTCGATTGGCTAGCCAATTATTTTGCACACCGAAAAGGATTGCTCCCTATCATCGGGCTTTTCTTAATCCTCATCAACGGTGTTTTGCAATTTCTTCCCTTTAGCTCCGTGATCATCGAGACGAATGTCCTTTTACACATCGGCTTGTTCCTCGCCATTTTAGGATTTCTCTTAGCCTGGTCTCTGTAACTTTGCATGAATTCGCTTTGGTCATCTTGACGATCGAAGTAAGAAGAAAACTTGCTCTTTCGCTAAATTGTAAAGACTTCTTGCTTCGATCGAAGTGATAACCTTTTTATTCATGTTGTCCTAAATGGAGAGTTGTGGGCCGGCGGCGCGGATTTCGGGCGGAAAGCGGTCTTCAAATTTCTTGAAATTATCGATAAACCGAGAGGCAAGGCTGCGGTAGCGTTTGTAATAGGCTTCTTCACTAGCCCAGGCACTTGAAGGAGTTAGGATACTATCTGGAACGCCGGGGCAGTGGAGGGGAACGTCAAAACCGAATACGGGGTCTTTTCTATATTCCACCCCCATTAGGTCTCCGCTTAGCACAGCATCCAAGATTCGGCGAGTGTATTGGATGCTAATTCGTTTGCCAACTCCATACGGTCCTCCAACCCAACCCGTGTTGATCAGCCAACAATGTACCTGATGACGCTCGATTTTGTTCCGCAATAGATTCGCATAAACATAAGGGTGATACACCATAAATGGGCCACCGAAGCAAGCACTGAAGGTGATCTCGGGTTCTTCACGCAATCCGATTTCCGTTCCGGCGACTTTTGCTGTGTATCCGGAAATAAAATGATAAATGGCTTGTTCTGGCGATAGACGGGCTATAGGAGGCATAACCCCAGAAGCATCGCAGGTCAGGAAGAGGATATTTTTGGGGTGGGGTCCACGCTTCTCGGTCAGGGCGTTCTCGATATATTCTAGAGGATAAGAGGCACGTGTATTTTCGGTAAGGGTATCATCGTCCAAGTCAATATGACGTGAAACGGGGTCGTAAACGACATTTTCAAGAATGGTGCCAAAGCGTTTGGTACAAGAATAAATTTGCGGTTCAGCGATGGGGGAAAGTCCAATCACTTTCGCGTAACATCCCCCTTCGAAGTTAA
Organism: uncultured Anaerolineales bacterium; assembly: GCA_937928795.1. Classification (GTDB taxonomy): domain Bacteria; phylum Chloroflexota; class Anaerolineae; order Anaerolineales; family UBA4823; genus NAK19. Next base: position 86,645 of record CALFWB010000003.1, on the reverse strand, counting down.
AAATTCCATCCTCAGACCAGCCATGCTCATCATCGCCGATTAAGAAGCGGTTTGGGTCTGCAGAAAGGGTCGTTTTACCCGTACCCGACAAGCCAAAAAACAAAGCTACATCCCCTTGTTTCCCCATATTTGCCGAGCAATGCATGGGTAAAATCCCTTGTTGGGGCAAGAGATAATTCATAATTGTAAATGCCGATTTTTTGATTTCCCCAGCATAACCTGAGTTCCCGATAATACACAGTTTTTGTTCAAAGCTAATGGCGATGATCGTATTTCTTGCCGTCGAATCAATCGAAGGAAATGCCTTGAAGGAGGGTACTGCAATGAGCGTAAATTCGGGGACATGTTGACGATAAGCTTCCCGATCGGGTAGGGTCAAAAACATATTGCGAGCGAACAGACTGTGCCAGGCTTTTTCGGTAATCACGCGAATCGGAAGGTGAGCGCTCGCATCTGCTCCCACATAACAGTCTTGGACAAAGACATCTTTGCCCTGCAAGTAGCCTTGGACACGAATAAACAGGTCGTGAAACTGCTGGGGATCATAGGGGCGATTGTATTGACCCCACCACACGGTTGTGTCTGTCTCGCTATCTTTGACAATAACTTTGTCGTCAGCAGCTCGGGCCGTGTGTTTTCCGGTGTTAACGACCAGAGGACCCCCGCGAGTGATTTGGCCCTCAGACCGAAAGACGATTTCCTCGTAGAGCGATTCAACCGGCAAATTCCAATAGACTTTGCGCAGATTCTCTAAGCCCAAGAAAGAAAGGTCATATTCAGCTTTTAGTTCGTTCGCTACGGTTTCTGCAGGGGTTCGAATGTTGAGAAGATTATTGTTCATAGCCAGTCCCTCACCATACGGCGATCGCCGATATAAATTTCAGATGGGGCGTTTGGGTCAAGCGCCCAGCGAATGCGCTCGATGCCGGTCATAATGTCCTTTACGCTGCCGGCAAAGCTCAAGCGTAAGTAGCCTTCCATGCCAAATTCTTTGCCGGGTACGGTGACGACAAAGGCTTTTCGTAGCAAAAAATTAGCTAGCTCAACCGAGTTGTTCGAATAGGCGCGAAAATCTGGCAGGCAATAAAAGGTGCCGTCAGGGGGGATGACGCGCACGCCATTCACGGTCTTGAGTTCTTGGAGGATCACGTTGCGATTGTTCTCGATGGTTAGTCTTAGGCTTTCGACGACTGACTGCATCCCATTCAGCGCGCCTTCTGCTGCCGCTTGTAAAACAACCGAGGGACAAGATTCTGTTTGGGCTTGAATGTTATGCAGCACCGATGCAAGCTTTCGGTTTGTCACGACCCAACCAATGCGAAATCCGGTCATTCCATAGAGCTTTGAGACACCATTGACAACAATGATTCGGGTGTTTTCGATATCCTTTGAGGTGAATTGGTATGGGGAAGGGCACTTTTTATGATCAAAGACTAACTTATGATAGATGTCATCCATAACCAAATAGATACCCTTCTGCTCGCAAAAATCTACCATCTGAGCAATGAAATCTGCACGATAGAGGACCCCAGAGGGATTGTTCGGGCTGTTCACAATGATGGCTTTAGTATAAGAGGTCACCGCCCTTTCAATGTCTTCAAAGCGAGGGTGGAAACTGCCATCTTCTGGTGTAACCACAACTGGGATGCCATTGACCATCTTGACGATTTCTGGATAACTTACCCAGTAGGGAGCCAGGAGGATCACTTCATCCTGCGGATCGATCAAGGCATAGAACAGGTTATACAGAGAAAACTTTGCCCCAGAAGAGACCACAATATTTTCTGGGGCAACGAAGCGCCCGTAGTTTTCCTCTGTATAACGAATGATTGCTTTTTTCAAGGAAGGGGTACCATCTGGTGGTGAGTACTTAACATCTCCGGAGCTGATTTTTGCGGCAGCGGATAGAATTGCAGTGATGGGGGACTTGTTCTTCGGCTCCCCAATCCCTAAATGAATGACCGCTTCACCGCGTTCGCGTAAAATTCTGGCTTCTTCATTTAACTTTAGGGTGGGCGATTCAGAAATCGCCCGAGCTAGATGACTGATGGTCATTTCGTTTCGCCCTCCATCGAATCGTTCATCAGACTACTGTCAATCTCAACAGGTAACTATCGCAACAGAGCTAATAGAACTCCACCGGCAATCACGCTAGCAATCTGTCCGGCGGTATTGGTTGCCATTGCTTGCATAATGATAAAATTATTAGGATTTTCATCGTTAGCCATTCGGGCTGCCAATCTTCCAGCCATTGGAAAAGCGCTAATTCCAGAGGCACCGATTAGGGGGTTGATTCTGCCTTTGGTAAGCCAATAAGCGAATTTGCCAAATAATAGTCCTACCAGAGTGTCCAAGCCAAACGCAAGCAGCCCTAAAACTAAGACGATGAGGGTGTCGAGCCGAATAAAATTTTCGGCTTTCATGGTTGACCCGATCGCTAACCCCAAAAAAAGTGTTGCAATGTTAATCAGTTCATTTTGAGCGGATTGATTCAGCCGTTCTACCACTCCGCTCTCTCGAAGCAGGTTTCCTAACATGAGCATACTGATCAAAGGAGCAGCTTCGGGAACTAGGATCGACACGAGAATTGTAACCCCAATTGGGAAGATGACCCGCGTTGATTTTGATACGGGTTTTTCAACGTAAGCCATTTGCGTTGCACGTTCTTTTTGATTTGTGACTAGCCTCATAATTGGGGGCTGAATAATGGGAATCAGGCTCATATAGGAATATGCCGCCACTGCAATTGGAGCAAGAAGTTCAGGAGCCAATTTGCTTGAAACATAAATTGCAGTGGGACCATCAATTGCGCCAATAATCCCAATCGAAGCAGCCTGGGGGAGAGGGTATCCCAGCAGGGTAGCTAAGATTAACGTCCCAAATATACCGAACTGACCGGCGGCGCCGAATACGAGCAAGGAGGGCTTGGATAACAGCGGGCTGAAATCGATCATTGCCCCAACGCCAATGAAAATCAACAGTGGGAATAACTCCGTGACAATCCCTGTTTGGTAGAGCAGGGTCAGAAAACCCTGCTCGCCAGTTAGGGCTGAGAACGGGAGGTTCGTCGCAATACAGCCAAAACCGATCGGCAGGAGGAGGACTGGTTCGTATTCTTTTGCAATGGCAAGGTAAATCAAGACCAGACCTACAGTGATCATCAGAATTTTGACCGGGCTGAGGTCTTGAAAGCCTTTCAGAAGTTCAAAAAAGCCGAGCAGGAGTGAATTCATTCAATCAAGAGTTCCCTTCAAATTCGATTAGGACCTCATTGTGACGCACATGTTTCCCAACTTGAATTGGGATAAACTTAATCACGCCAGGTCGTGGCGATCGAATCGTGTTTTTCATTTTCATCGCCTCGATAACACAGAGTGGATCGCCTTCCTGAACCTCTTGACCTATGGCAACTTCAATGCTGGTCACAACGCCCGGAATGGGTGACTTAACTGTATTAAGGGAATTTGCAGAGACAGATTTGGGCGGTACTGGTGCGATTTTCTCTAAAGGTGGATTCATGCTGATTTCTCGTTTTTGCGGTTTTGCTGCTTTTTCCTCGACAGGATATACTTCGTAGGTGCATCCATCCACCTTGGCGATAATGGGACGTTGGTCCAGATTTTCTATTTCGACTTCAAAGAGCTTATCGTGAATTTTGACTTTATACTTCATCTTGCCACCCCTCTCTTATTGAGAATATGACTGCGCAGAACAGCTTGCCATGCGGAAACAAAAGCTGTGGGTGGCAGGGGGAATCTTCCCGGTCCAGCAATTGTCCTCTGGTGCAAGGCAGCACTGACAGCGACTGCCACAGCCTGTTGCCTCATTTGCTCTTCTTCGCTGTTTTCGTCAGTTCCCTCGATTTCTTCAGTTTTGGAGGTTTGAACTCTCGCCAAAATAAAGACCATCAAGGCAAGGAGTGCCCACAGCAAAACCATTGCGACAAAAATCAGGAACATTCCGAAGAGCGTTATTTGTAAAGCTAGGACAAGATTTGACATGGATACCTCGCTCCCCTCTACATCGGTATATTGCCATGTTTGCGTGGTGGCGCCGAGGAGAATTTATCGCGCAGGGCAGCTAGGGAGGCGATCACCTTTGGACGAGTTTCGCGCGGTTCAATGACGTCATCTACATAACCGGCTTTCGCCGCATAGTAGGGGTTATTAAATTGAGACCGATACTGCTCGACGAGTCTGGCTCGCTCTGCGACCGGGTCCGTAGCTTTCTCAATCACTTTGCGATAGAGAATATTGACTGCCCCTTCTGCGCCCATAACAGCGATCTCAGCACTTGGCCAGGCGTAGGTAACATCCGTGCCAAGATATTTGCTGCTCATCACCACATAAGCGCCGCCGTAAGCCTTGCGGGTGATCACTGTGATCTTGGGGACAGTGGCTTCGGAGTAAGCGTAAAGTACCTTAGCACCATGTCGGATAATGCCACTGTGTTCCTGATCGATTCCGGGCAAGAAACCGGGTGAATCGACAAACGTAAGGATGGGCACATTGAAACAGTCACACATGCGCACAAAACGAGCGATTTTATCGGAAGCATCAATGTCAATGATGCCTGCCATTTCGCTCGGTTCCTGGGCAACAATCCCCACGCTGTGACCTCCCATGCGGGCAAAACCGATAATAGCATTCTTTGCCCAACCGGGTTGAATTTCTAGGAACTCGCCGTCGTCCACTACGTGGGCAATCACGTCATGCATTCGATAGGGAATAGCAGGGTCTAATGGAACGATAGAATTTAATTCTTCGTCCATTCTCAATGGGTCATCTTGCGGTGGAATATAAGGAGGGTTTTCAACGTTGTTTGAGGGTAAGTAACTGAGTACTTTTTTGGTCAACCACAAGGCGTCTTCTTCATCCGAGGCAACGAGATGACAAGTGCCAGTGATGGACATGTGAACTTCTGCACCGCCTAAGGTTTCGGGGTCAACAATTTCACCTGTAACCGCTTTGATCACCTCAGGACCGGTAATGAACATGAAAGATTTTTTCTCTACCATGATAATTAAGTCGGTTAGCGCAGGAGAGTACGCTGCCCCGCCAGCGCAAGGTCCCAGCATCACGCTAATTTGGGGGATTACCCCAGAATATTGGGCATTGCGGCGAAAAATTTCGGCGTATCCACCTAAACTGCGCACACCTTCTTGGATGCGGGCGCCCCCTGAGTCGATCAGTCCAATGATGGGTACACCATTTCGCATCGCCAAGTCCATCACGCGGCAGATTTTATGGCTCTGCATGGCGGATAGCGTTCCGCCGTATACAGTGAAATCTTGGGCGTAGACATAGACGGTGCGACCATTGATCTGACCATAACCGGTGACAACACCATCCCCCAAATATTGCTCCGAAGCCAGACCCATTTCGTCGGGCAAATTGGTGATAAAAGGTTCAAGTTCGTTGAAGGTTCCCTTGTCGAGTAAGAGGTCTAGCCTCTCGCGAGCGGTGAGTTTTCCTTTTGCGTGCTGGGTAGCAATGCGCTCCACTCCACCCCCTAGACGCGCCTTTTCTCTTAATCTTCTAAGTTCAGCAATGCGCGGATCTTCACTGGTCATCGATTCGACTCCATCTTTTTTGATCATAACTGAGATTGATCCTGTAGTTAAGTGATAGATTTCACATAGTCCTTGGGGAGTTTAATATAGCGGAACTATCAAAATGTATCGGTTTATATGACATCCTTCACCCTGCTAGGGATCAAGCTATGCTTCTGCGTTGGAAGGCGACGGGGTAGGTTGGTTAAAAATCTCATGGTATCCCCGGTCTAATTCGTCATTGGAGAGATGCGCATACCGCTGAGTGACGCTGATCGACTTATGGCGTGCCAATTCCTGAGCTAGTTTTAGGTTACCTCCCGATCCCCTTAAGACCGTTGTGACGAAATAATGACGAAAGGAGTGAGGAGTAATTGTTTCAGCAGCTTCTTTCCCTAATGCAATCAAGGCATGATGGTCAATGATGAGACGTCCGGTTGTCGTTGAGATTGGTTTAACTTTCTTGCCGGCGCCTCGATCGTGACGGGCAAAAACCGGCAAAGAGGCGATGGGTTTCCCCGATGCCCCATCCAATGGCGAACGCTCCGTCAGGTACTCTTTAATGGCTTGCAGTGAACGCGAAGAAAATCGAACGATAGCCTGCTGATTGCCTTTGCCGATGATGACTGCTTTTTGTTCTGCCCAATCGATATCGCCACGGCGCAAATTACAAGCTTCATGGATGCGCAAACCGGTATCGGCAAGAGTGAGAATAAGCGCCCGGTCTCGGAAAAGACGTAACCGTTCGACGCGTTTTTCAGGGAGTTTAGATGTAAGATTATTTGCATAATCGATTAATTCCTCAATTTGATTTCTGGGAAATTGAGGCAAGCGTTGCCCATAGCGACGCGAGCGCTGGCGCATCAGTAGACGAAGATGAGGCAGATTAAAATCAACAATCTTGGAGGCGGTCAGGTATTCGTAGAAGCGATAGATCGCCGTCAGATATAGTTTTTCCGTAGCAGGGGTGTAGGCGTGGAGTTGATCGATGCATTGAATGAGCAACTCTTCACTGAGTTCTGCAATCGGTTGGTCGTTCTTGTTTTTTTCTTGGATAACTTGAAGAAAATACGATAGGGCATTGGCATAAGTGCGGTGGGTGTTCTGACTGCGCGAACGCTTGATCATTTCCAGAAAATCGCGAATAGCTTGGGAGGTTGTTATGACGGGTTGATTTTCTTCTGTTTTCATTGTTTAGTCCTATTGATTAATAATTATGATAATGATAGTTATCATAATCATAATCTCAAAAATGTCAAGGTCCGCGGGAATATGTTTTTGGGATTTTCGGTAAAGTGGTAAAGGGAATCCCTCAGTTGATTTTTCTCCTAAAACGCTCATAGGAGCCCGAATAATCAACTCTACCCTTCTTGGCATTGAGCATCCCTTCGAGAATTATCTTATTCTTTCGTAATCCTTCGAAGACAGTTAGGATTCTTTGGCTATCTCGCTCTTGAATTGCTGCAGCAAGATTCGTTTTTACCTCCCCCACCCATTGCCATTCAGAGCGAAATTGGTCGGCTTTGACCCAGTAGTCTCTCTTCTCCCAAGCATTTGCAGTCTCTCGGACGGTATTCTCAATTTCGTCAAGCGTTAATGCAATAAATGATGCAATATCTAATAAGGCTACAATGTCGTTGGTTTTTGATGCCTCGTTGATGGCATTGCCAATTAGCCTCAATGCCTTTTCACGGATTCGATAGCCGTTTTGTGAGTTAACAATCCTACTCATCTTTTCTCTTTGACCTCACCAAGCAAAATTTTTATTGACGGAAATTCAACCCTTGCTTATAATTTAATTTGCCGGGGAAGTGCTGGAATTGGCAGACAGGCATGACTTAGGATCATGTGCCGCAAGGCGTGCGGGTTCAAGTCCCGCCTTCCCCATTTGTTATGAACGATTTGACTGCTGCCCCAAAGGATAGCGGGGGTTGATAAAGGGCCTGAGTTGGCGCGCAGCCTAAGCCTTGTAGTGCCATAATTCATCGTATATCTTCGGATTGAAATCTGTCCTCCGGCGTGGTTTTCTAAGTCTATCACAAGAACGGCGTCGGGGAGAATTGACGAGGCGTAGTGGTGTGCACTCAAAAGTTGCTGGCAACATTGCTTTGTAGGACAACTCAATGAGTTGTCCTACAACTTTTGCGTGGACACGGCTCTTGAAACAGTCACGGAAGTGACCCCCTCTGTCCTTCGGACACCTCCCCCAAATTCTTTGGGGCCGAATGCTAGGAGCAAACCAGAGGTGGTGCAGCCTATAAAATTTTTTACATATCGTTAATGAGTGCATGATATAATTCCGTGCGATAAACAAATTCTCTAACCATAAGGAAAGATGAGCCTTGAGAGTAGAAACAACCCCCTTAGAGAATCGCGTCCTTAAGGTTGTGGTCGAAGCCACTCAGGAAGAGACCGAAACGGCTCGACGCACCGCCGCCCAAAAATTGGGGAAACAAATCCGAGTCCCAGGTTTTCGACCCGGAAAGGCACCTTATCCAATTCTGCTCAAGCATCTGGACCCCGCTCTTCTTCAAGAAGAAACCATCGAGGTTTTTCTTGATAAAGCTTACCCAGAAATCCTAGAAAACGAAAAGATTGAACCATCTGGTCAAGGCAGGTTGGAATCCATTCACAGTATCGACCCGATCAAACTTGAGATTCTGGTCCCCCTTGAACCTCTGGTTGAATTAGGAGATTATCATTCGATTCGAATTCCTTACGAGCCACCAACGGTCAGCGAGGAGGATATAGACAAAGCCTTAGAACCCTTGCGTCAACAAAATGCTGTAATTGAGCCTGTCGAGCGACCGATTCAAGAAGGTGATGTGGTTTATATCGACCTTGTTGGCTATCGAAAGGAAAAGGGAGAAGTTACTTCTCAGGTCATTGTAGAAAAGCAAGATTTACTAATCCAAATCCTCGAAGAAAATCGGGATGGATGGGAATATCCATTCAGCGGTTTTAGTAGAGTATTGATCGGTAGGCAAATAAATGACGAGTTTCGGGTTGATTTCAGCTATTCAGAGGATGCTCCTAGCCTTGAGTTCAAGGGGGTGGATGTTCATTTTGAAGGCACAATCAAGGAAATCAAGGCGAGGGTTTTACCAGAACTCAACGACGAATTCGCTCAATCCATCGGAGAATATACCTCTCTTGAGGAATTGAGAAACTCCATCCGCTCAATCCTAGAAGAACAAGCCTTGGCAAATTACTTGGAAGAGTATGATCACAAAGTGCTTCAAGAGGTTATCAATCGCTCAAAAATCGAGTATCCTCCTGAAATGGCCGAAAGGGAGCGTAAAGCTTACCTCAAAGAATTAAGTCAAAGATTGGGTCAACTCAAGATAGACCTTGAACTCTATAAAAAAATTCGCGGTATCAGTGAAGAACAGTTTGAGGAGGAAGTTAATCAGGCTGTTGATTATCGCATTAAGTATGTATTAACTTTGCTCGAAATAGCTAAGGTGGAAAATATTCGCATTGATCCGCTTCAAGTCCGCGAGAATGTTCACCGGGCAGTCCAAAACTTTCGGGAAAAAACAAAAAATAGCCGCATTCCTGAGCAATTGTTAAGGGATGTGGCTTCTCAAATCACCGAACAACACATGATGGATCAAGTTTTGGATGGCGCCTTTGAAAAGTTAAGACAAATTGCCAAGGGCGAAGTAAGTGGCGAAATAATGGGCGGCACTGAAAAGGATATTCCCACAGACTTAGCCCAATCCGAATTAGATAAAACCGATGAAGTCGAAATCGAAACACATGCATCGGAAGCGAACAACACATCCGAAATGGAAAACTAACAATACGATGGACTTAAACAATTCAAGTTGGTAAAAGGAAAAGAAAAAATGAAAAATATCTCTCTTCCCGCATCCTTAATTCCAATGGTCATCGAGACCTCCGGTCATGGTGAAAGGGCTTATGATATTTACTCTTTGCTGCTCAAGAACCGCATTGTGTTCCTCGGCACGCCGATTAACGATCAGATTTCAAATCTCATCGTTGCCCAACTGCTGTACTTGAGCAGCGAAGACCCTGAGAGCCCTATTCAGATGTATATCAACTCCCCAGGCGGTCAGGTGTACGCCGGGATGGCAATTTACGATACGATGCAAATGATCCCCAATCCAATTAGCACCTTAGCAGTGGGGATGACGGCATCATTCGGTACTGTGCTTTTGACCGCCGGCACAAAGGGTCAACGCTATGCTCTTCCTCATGCTACAATCCACATGCATCAACCTCTGGGCGGCGCTCAAGGACAAGCATCGGATATCGAGATTCAAGCTAAAGAGATCCTCCGCTTGAAATCACGCTTGAATGAAATCCTATCTCTCCATACTGGTCAAAGCATTGAAACCATCGAAAAGGATACGGAACGCGATTTTTATCTGACGGCTCAACAAGCTGTGGAATATGGCATCGTCGATCAAGTGATGGAGATCCCAGAATCGAAACGGATGGCACTTCCAACCAAAGCTTAGCTATACCCAGCAGGGTCAGTCTCAATAGAATGTAGAACAACTCATCCGAGTTGTTCTACACCCTCTTCCTCGAAAGAGAACTATGGATTCTACAAAGCCAATTAAAGCTCTCATTGTCGATATGGATGGCGTCCTATGGCGCCAATCGCAACCGATTGGCGACCTACCGCGCATTTTCCAAAAGATTCGCCAAAGAGGTTTAAGGATTACGCTAGCCACCAATAATGCAACATTGACTGTGGAACAGTATCTCCAAAAGTTAGCCTCCTTTGGTGTGCAGCTCACCGCCGAGCAAATTGTAAACTCCCCTCAGGCAGCAGCAGTTTATATGACGCAACATTTTCAGCGTGGCAGCACGATATTTGTGATCGGAAAGGACGGTTTGCGTCAGGAAATGCTCAAACAAGGTTTCAACATCACCAATGGTCAAGAACATCAAAACGTGGCTGCTGTGGTCGTCGGGATGGATTGGGACTTGAGATTTGAACAACTCTGTCAGGCTACTCTCCTTCTCCGTTCGGGGGCGGAGTTCATTGCGACCAACAGTGACCGCACCTTTCCCACGCCACAAGGTCTAATACCGGGTGTTGGAGCGATTTTGGCTCTCCTTGAAACCGCCAGTGATAAAAAACCCATCGTGGTCGGCAAACCGGACCCGCTTATGTACCAAATTGCGCTTGAGCGAATGAATGTTTCCCCATCTGAATGCTTGGTCGTTGGTGACCGCTTGGAAACTGATATCTTAGGAGGTCAGCAACTTGGTTGTCAAACCGCTCTTGTGCTTTCGGGCGTGACCACTGCCGAGCAAGCAGAAGCTTGGATCCCCTCTCCTAACCTAATCCGCAAAGATTTTGAGGAGGTCATCGATCATCTCTGATCTCTTGATTTATGAATCAATCCACATTAATCTTGGACTATTCCAAGGAAGACTTATCCGATATTCTGGAAGAATGGGGTGAACCCTCTTACCGCCTTACGCAATTGTGGCAAGGGCTTTATCATAATCTCTGGAATCAAGCCAATCAATTCACCTCTTTTCCTAAAGGGTTGCGTCAGAAATTAGGTGAACATTTTATTTTCCAGTCGATTGAGCCGGTTGGGGAATCGATCAGCGATCAAGGGCTAACCCGTAAAGTTTTATTCCATACGTCACCGGCTAACCCTATAGAGGCGGTTCTGATGCAGTCCAAAGACCGCAACACCTTGTGCATTTCTTCCCAATCTGGATGCGGCATGGGATGCGTCTTTTGCGCAACCGGCCAAATGGGGTTTCTATCCAACTTAACCAGCGGACAAATTATCGAACAGGTTTTATATTTTGCACGTCTTTTACGAAGAGAGGGGAAAGCGCTAACCAATATTGTTGTCATGGGAATGGGAGAACCCTTTCACAATTTCGATCAAACCTTACAAGCAATTGACCGACTCAACGATCCGAGTGGCTTTAACTTTGGCGAACGTCGCTTCACCATCTCAACGGTTGGTATTGTGCCCATGATCCGTAAATTTACTGCTCTGAAGAGGCAAATTAATCTAGCGATCTCTCTTCACGCGGCTGATGACGATTTGCGTTCAAAACTTTTGCCGATAAACCGTAAGTACCCGTTAGACATGCTCTTAGAAGCCTGCCGTGAGTATGTAAAGCAAACCCGACGGCGTATTAGTTTTGAATGGGTGCTCATTCAAGAAGTGAATGACACCCCTGAGCAAGCCCAAAAGCTGGCTAAACTGATAAAAGGCTTGCTTTGTCATGTAAACCTCATCCCTCTCAATCCTACGCAGGGTTATCAAGGAAAGCCGCCGACCAAACAAAGGATTCAACAATTCAAAGCCGTTCTGGAGCAACATCAAATCCCGTGTACAGTACGTCAACCGCGTGGCATTTCAATTCAAGCTGGTTGTGGACAACTCGCCGCTGTTCACCAAGGACAAAGCCGCTAACTTTGTGCTAGAATGTTGTTAATAGTCTTAACAAGGGCTCTGTTCAAGTGAGCTTGACCCTTCTCGATGACGGGTGTTTCCGTTTTTTTACGAATTTTGCGGAGGCATTATGATTGAAAATCAAACCGTTAGACTGATTTATCCGCCAAGTCTGCTTCGCGTACCGGTGATCAATCAATTGATTAAGGAGTTTGACATTACAGTCAATATCCTACGCGCCCAAATTGACAGCCGCGATGGATGGATTGAAATTCAACTGAGTGGCAATACCCATGTAATCGAAGAAGCAATCCAATGGTTGCAACAACAGGGGATTAAAGTTGAATTCCTCAAAGACAACTAGTATATCTCTAAGCGCATGGAAGTCCAAATAGCCGTCTCAAAAATCCCAAAATTTGGAACTGCTGAAAGCGGCGATACAGTGGAAGTCATCGAGCGCCCTCAAGGCGGCATCTCCGTTGTGTTATCGGATGGGCAGACTTCTGGACGTGGGGCAAAGTCTGTTTCAAATTTAGTGGTCCGTAAAGTGATCGCTCTGCTTGCCGAGGGGGTTAGAGATGGCGCGGCAGCGCGAGCAGCTTCTGATTATCTTTATACCCACCGCAACGGGAAAGTATCTGCTACACTCAATATTTGCTCTGTTGACCTCGTCACAAAAACACTGGTGATCACGCGCAATAATCCAGCTCCAGTTGTCTTATTCGACAACTGTCAAATGCGGGTTTTCGATGAGCAAAGCCAGCCGGTCGGCATCTATCGGGATACTCGTCCGGTGATTGTTGAGGTACGTTTAGCGGCTGGGTTATGTGCAATTGTTTTTTCAGATGGGCTTCTCCACGCCGGTTCAAGGAATGGAAATGTCATTGATCTGTTTTCCGTTTTAGAACAATATGGGAATAAAACGGATGCTCCACCTCAGATAATCGCCGATAATCTTCTCGAACAAGCCGTTTTACAGGACAAAGGCAAACCCACCGACGATATTAGTATTGTCGTAATCAAAGTTTTCCCTTATCATGGGGATCAGACGCGACGTATGTTAGTCCGCTTGCCGATCAATCGGGATTGATCGTTTTTGAAGGAAACCATGAGCCTTTGCATCGGCGTTGTTGGACCCTGCGCTGCTGGAAAGACGACTTTAGTTGGCAAATTGAGAGGTTTAGGCTTTACCGTTCGACATATTGCTCAAGAACACTCTTACGTTCCATCGATGTGGAAAAGAATCACCAATCCGGATATCCTCATTTATCTGGATGTAAGCTATCCGAACACCTTAAGACGCAAGCGACTTAACTGGACATATGAAGAATATGAGGCACAATTACAACGGTTGTCTCATGCCCGTGCCCACGCCGATCTTGTGATTGATACCAATCCGTTAACCGAGGAGGAGGTTTTGCAAAAAGTTGTTCACTTTATCGAAAACTTCCCTCGCAAAAGATAGACGCAAAAAGGAAAAAGGATTATAATCGCCCTGCTAGCCAGCCAGAGGCGCAAGCGGGCAATGGCTGGCATTTGTTTGAATCTGGAGGTCCTAAATACATGACCAAAAACACAACCCTATCGCTTATCCTCATTTTTCTCATTCTAATCCTCTCAATCTACCTTGTGCTCCCAACCACCGTTTCATTTTTGGGGCGAAACATTATGACTAAGCTTGGCTTGGATTTGGTGGGAGGGCAGCAAATTGTCCTGCAAGTGGACTTACCGGATGAGGCAATCCCCGACCGAGAACTCCTCGTAAAAGCTAGCCAAATTGTTGAAAGCCGCGTTAACGGCTTAGGGGTGGCAGAAGCTGTCGTCCAAATTGCCGGCAACCGCTTTATTAATGTCGAATTGCCGGCAGTCAAAGATGCAACCGAAAGCATCAATGCGATCAAGCAAACAGGCGTATTAGAATTTGTCGATATGTCGCAGCTAAGCGACGAAGAAGCTTTTTCTCTTGTTGATCAAACCATACGAACCGATCTGGAGCAAAGTCTGGGTGGGATAACGACAACCCCAATCACAGCCACTGAAACATTGACCGAGACGGTTTTTCATACCATTATGACTGGCTCAATGTTGGATTCTGTGCAAACCACAACCAACCAATTGGGACAGCCTGTCGTTTCATTTCGCTTGACCTCCGAAGGAACGAAAATATTTGCCGATTACACCAGGAAAAATCAAGGCAAAATTCTTGCGATTGTTTTGGATAAAAAAGTTATCTCAGCCCCACGGATTCGGGAACCGATTGAGACCGGTGAAGGTATCATTGAGGGCAACTTCACTGTAGAAAGCGCTAATGCGCTAACCGTCCAACTCCGTTATGGTTCTCTTCCTGTTCCGCTTAAAGTTGCCGAAACGCGCACTATTGGACCAACCCTAGGTGAAGATTCGCTGCGGAAAAGCTTAGTTGCAGGCGCAATTGGCTTCACCATTGTCATCCTGTTTATGATATTGTATTATCGTCTGCCGGGAGCGGTTGCCATCTCGGCAATTCTCACCTATGCCGTGATCACCTTTGCCATCTTTCGTACCATTCCGGTAACGCTCACCCTGCCCGGCATTGCTGGCTTTTTGCTCAGTACCGGCTCAGCCTTGGACGCCAATATCCTGATCTTTGAGCGACTTAAGGAGGAGCTGCGCAGTGGTCGAAAATTAGGCTTAGCGGTCGATCTCGGATGGAAAAGAGCTTGGCCTTCTATTCGGGATTCAAACATTGCCACCATCCTCACCAGCTTAATTCTCTTTTGGTTTGGCAGCACCTTTGGGGCAACCATCGTCAAGGGCTTTTCCTTGACCCTCCTCATCGGTGTTTTCGTGAGCTTGTTCTCGGCAATCGTCGTTACCCGAACTTTCCTAACCATCGTCTTTACCTATTTCCAACCTTCAAACTATTCGAAGTGGTTTGGCTTATAAAAGGTGCAAAAATGATTAACATTCTGGGAAAACGCTATTTCTTTTTTATCCTTTCTCTGCTGATCATCCTGCCGGGTATGATTGTGCTTGGGATTTGGAAGCTGCCCCTTGCCATTGACTTCACTGGCGGCTCTTATTTAGAGTTCAAATTTGACAACCGTCAACCGCCACCCCCAGCAGAGGTCGTAGTTCTCTTTACCGACTTGGGCATTAAGGATGTCCAAGTGCTGACAACCGAACAGCAAACGATCATTGCCAAGACTAGTTTTCTCGATGAGACAACCCAAGCAAATTTACTAAAATCCATGGAGGAAGGATTTCAGGACAAAATTACCGTTCTCCGCTTTGATAGTGTTGGACCCACAATCGGACAACAGGTAACGCAACGGGCTATCATCGCCCTAGCTGTGGCTGCCTTAGCAGTTATCCTCTACATCACCTTTGCTTTCCGAGGCGTTGAACACGCCTTCCGCTACGGATTATGCGCCATTATCGCTATGGTTCATGATGTTGCGGTGGTGATTAGCATTGTTGCTATCGGAGGAAGGTTCTTTGGCTGGCAATTTGACTCGCTCACCCTGACGGCTCTGCTTACCGTGATTGGCTTCTCTGTGCAAGACAAAATTGTCGTTTTTGACCGCATTCGCGAGAATAGTGCTATTCTCAAGAGACTGCCCTTTGAGACTTTGGTCAATCACTCCATTGTTCAGACTCTGCAGCGTTCCATTAACACGCAATTAATGACGGTTGAGTTCATGCTACTGGCTTTAGCTCTATTTGGTGGGGTTACTTTGCGGGAATTCTCGACTATCCTCTTGATCGGTTTGTTTATGGGGACGTACTCCTCAATCTTTATCGCTGCCCCAATTCTAGTGGTCTGGGAGAATCGGGAGTGGCAACGCCTATTCAAGCCCCGCTCTAGTGGCAGCCCTGCTTAAGTATTAGGGGCGCACCAAGTATAAGAGAGCAAAAGCGCCAAAAATCAGAAAGGGAGCATACGGTATCGCCACATTGGAACGGTACTGTTTCAGGAGCAGCAGTCGGAAGATAACCGCTAAACTGAAAATGCCGGCCGAAACGATCGCAATCCATAGAGCTACCAAGATCGCCGGCATACCGAGTAAGAAGCCCAAGATTGTCAATAAATTAACATCTCCAAACCCCAACGCCTCCTCATCGAGTGTTGAGGAGGTTTTGTTTTTGAGCCTGAGGATGAGTTTTCCAAGCCAATAGAGAACAAACATAACTAAAAAACCTATCCCTCCACCCAAAACAGTTGAAAGAAGGCCGTGTCGAGCGACACCAATGAGCAGGAAAATGACACCGCCTAGAATCACGGTCTCAAATAACACAACTCGATATTCAATATCGATGACTGTGATAACACCAAAGATGATGAAGACCAATAAGGAAAGCCAAAAGTCCAAACGCACCGGATAAATTTGATTCCAATAAACCACAAAAATACTGGCGAAATAGAGGATGAGATACCGCCATCGGCGGCGCTCTCCACAATGAGCACATTGCTGAAGGGTGAGGTAGGCAAGCAAAGGTAAGCTCTGTCCACATTGGTTACAAAGCGGTCTGGTTGGTCTGCGCTTCTGAGGCAAACAGTCCGAAAGGTAGTTGATCAAGAAGCCACCGACTAGTCCGAGAAGCAGACTATTCAGATAAATCGACATAGACCCATTATAATTAGCCCGCAGGCAGAGTGTGAGGAAAATACCTTACAAAATATTAAGGAGCTAACGAACCGATCATGGAAAAATTTATCATTCAGGGAGGCATCCCACTATCCGGAACGGTAAAGCCATCGGGCAACAAAAACAGCGCTCTCCCGTTACTGGCTGCGACAACATTAACCGACGAACCGGTGATCTTACATAATGTCCCCCAAATTCGCGATGTAGAGGCAATGCGCAAATTGTTGGAAAGTTTAGGGGTTTCCATCACCCAAATTGACCATCATTCGTGGAGGATTCACGCCAAGCAAGTTCATGTCCAAGACCTGGACCCAGAAATTTGCCGCAGCATTCGCGCTTCCATTCTGCTTGCCGGTCCGATCTTGTCCCGCTGCGGCGAAATTTCCTTGCCCCCACCGGGTGGGGATGTGATTGGCAGGCGTCGCGTGGATACTCATCTCCTTGCCCTCAACGCTCTCGGAGCGACAACCGATTACGATCGCGCTCAAAAACGCTTTTTCTTCAAAACCAATAAATTACAAGGCAGTAATATCTTACTGGATGAAGCGAGTGTGACAGCTACAGAGAATGCCATCATGGCTGCAGTAACCGCTTCCGGGACTACAATTATCCGCAACGCAGCATCGGAACCCCATGTTCAGGAGCTTTGCCATTTTCTCAACCTCCTCGGAGCAAAAATCTCGAATATCGGCTCCAATACCCTCATCATTGAAGGCGTGGAAAAACTCAAGGGAGGTGAATTTACAATCGGCCCGGATTATCTGGAAGTAGTCAGTTTCATTGGTGCTTCGATTGTTACCAAAGGTTCAATTCGGATTATCGAAGCAGGCCCGCAGCACTTAGATATGATCGCCATCGTTCTAGGTCGGCTAGGAGTAGAATGGATCGTAGAGGGAAATGACGTTGTCGTACCACCGCAGCAGCGGTTGGAAGTTCACCCCGATCTTGGGGACGCCATACCGGAAATCAGCGTTATGCCTTGGCCGGCCTTCCCCACAGATTTGATGAGCATTGCCATTGTCATCGCTACCCAAGCCAAAGGAAGTGTTCTCTTCCATGATTGGATGTACCCTTCAAGGATGTTTTTCATTGATAAGCTGGTCAATATGGGTGCTCAAATTGTCCTCTGCGACCCGCACCGCTGTATTGTCCAAGGTCCCACTCAGTTGTTCGGCGAAAACTTAGAAAGCCCAGATATTCGCGCTGGAATGGCTTTAGTCATTGCTGCCCTAGCGGCTGAAGGGGAGTCGGTGATCCGCAACATTGGTCAAATTGATCGCGGCTACGAAAAGGTAGATGAAAAACTCCGCGCCTTGGGGGCGCGGATTGAGCGAGCTAGTAACTGATCGACAGGTTGCTGGTCTAGCCCTAAGTCGTTTTTACAACATTCAAAAATTCATTGACCACGTCTCTTAAGAGTGGCTCGGGCAGTGCTCCAACCTGACGATGGAGTACTTTTCCATTGTGGATAAATAACATCGTTGGAATACCCTGGACCCCGAATTTCATCGCCCATTCTGGGTTTTCATCGGTATTAACTTTAGCAATAATCACTTTTCCTGACAATTCCTTTGCCAGTTTGTCAAGGATGGGCGCTACCATTTTGCAAGGTCCACACCAAGGTGCCCAAAAATCAACAATGACAGGAACCGGGGATTGCATTACCGTTTTTTCAAAGGCAGCATCCGTTACGTGAATAGGCTCATCAATCATACACTCTTCTCCCGTAATTATTTCGATTCAAGTATAGCATGAACGCCACGAAATGTCAGGTATAATTTTGCCAATGTCCATCGGATTTTTTACGAAATATGCGGTTCACTATCAAGTACAAACTCCGCTTTATCAGGGGCCTTTAGATTTATTGCTCCAATTAATTGAAAAAGCGGAGCTAGACATTACTCAATTATCCCTAGCGCAAGTCACCGATCAATTTCTTGCTCATCTCCAAACTCTAACCCATCTTGAGACCGAAGAGATCTCTTATTTCATCGTTGTTGCCACAAAATTGCTCTATATCAAGTCAGAGATGCTCCTACCAAAAATAACCGCAACAGAGGAGTCCGAGGAGGAGATTGGAGAAGAGCTGGTTAGGCAACTGAAGGAATATAAACAATTTCGCAAGATTGCCGCCTTCCTTGCAGAAAGAGAAGCTGAAGGGCTAAGAACCTATTTGCGGCTCGCTCCGCCGCCAAAGGTCGAAAGTCCTGTTGATCTGAGTGACCTCGATTTACAAGCCTTTCTATTGGCTGCCCAAAACGTATTTCGGAATGCTTTGCTCTCTCCAGACCTCCATCGCGCCGTCATCAAGCCTCAGTACTCGATTAGAGAAAAAATCTCTCAGATATTGACGTTCATCAAGCATCACGGGCAAACCTCTTTTCGGACCTTGACCGCTCCGCTTCGTTCTCGCAGCGAAGTCATCACCGTATTTTTAGCCTTACTGGAATTAATCAAACAAAGACAAGTTGAAATTTACCAAGCTGATCTCTTTGATGACATCGAAATTTTGCCTACTCCTGAAGCCTTTGAAAGTGATCTGATCGTGGAAAGTGAGTTTGAAGACTAAATGACGAACCATCTCATCTCCTCCAATTCTCCTTATCTCCTCCAACATGCCCACAATCCGGTGGATTGGTACCCTTGGGGCAATGAAGCCTTTGAGAAAGCTCAGCGGGAAGATAAGCCCATATTTCTGAGCATCGGCTATGCTTCATGCCATTGGTGCCATGTGATGGCACATGAATCATTTGAGGACGAGCGTATCGCCGAGTATCTTAATCAGCATTTTGTGTCCATTAAGGTTGATCGGGAAGAGAGACCTGACGTTGACGCAATTTACATGAGCGCTGTGGTTGCCCTAACTGGACATGGCGGTTGGCCCTTATCCGTTTTTCTCACCCCGGAAGGTAAGCCCTTCTTTGGTGGAACGTATTACCCACCCGTACCCCGGCATCGCTTGCCGGCCTTTATCGATGTGCTTAGGGCTATTCACGAGGCATGGACAACAAAACGGGAGCAGATTGAGGAAGCAACCGAGCAAATTTACAATGCCCTAAGGCAACAGTTCCAAAGTCGTTCTCAACCGCGCCCCTTTGAACCTGAACACCTAGAGAGAGCGACAACCCGCTTGATCCAATCCTACGATTGGCAATACGGTGGCTGGGGAAAAGCGCCCAAGTTTCCCCAACCCATTGCCTTAGAATTCCTCATCCACCGCCTAGCTCAAAATCCTACCCTTACCCGGGTGAAAGAACTCATCGAGCACGCCCTAGAAAAAATGTCGCTTGGTGGCATGTACGACCTCTTAGAAGGGGGATTTTGTCGCTACAGCACCGATCAGCGCTGGATGATCCCTCACTTTGAAAAGATGCTATATGATAACGCTCAACTTGCTACTGTATATCTATACGCAACTCTTGTGACCAAAAATGAGGGTTTCAAGAACGTGGTCGAACAGACTGTAGAGTTCCTGCTACAGAACATGCAGGACTCCAGCGGGCTATTTTACTCAAGCATGGATGCAGACTCGGAGGGTGAGGAGGGAAAATACTACACCTTTACCTTAGAGGAGCTACGCAGGACTCTAACCCCTGAAGAATACGAGCTCTTTTCAATGACGCATCATCTCTCCCCCCTAGAGTCAAATCCTGCTTGGATGGTTTTTCAACCGATAGAGGGGATCGACTTAAATCGCGACAACCCTTCACGGGCAATCATTTACGCTAAACTTCGCCATCTCCGCTCAAGCAGAGTTCGACCAAATATTGATGATAAGTGCATCTTGAGTTGGAATGGTTTACTCTTGCGTTTCTTTGCCGAGGCAAGTAAATACCTGAACTTTCAAAAGTTTATCGAACCTGCTATGTCTTTAGCCAGTGCCATTCGGGATTGGTATGTCAAGGATAACGCCTTATTCCGTATAAAACGCGGCGAGACGGTTTCAACTCCAGCCTTGTTAGAAGATTATGCCGCTGCAATTGTCGGTTTGCTATCCCTCTATGAAGTCAGCGGTGAAGTCGAATGGTTTGAGTTGAGCAAGCACTTAGCCAACCTAATGGTTGAGAAATTTCAGGATCCCAATGGCGGATTTTTTGATGCTTCATCGGAACACAGCGGCTTAATCCTGAGGCCGAAAGAGCTTCAGGATACTTCCACACCTGCTGCAAATGCTCTGGCATTGCAGGCTTTATTCAAGCTTGCGGTGCTCGAAGGCACTTATCTTGATTGGCTCGATCGCTATACTCCCTTTCTTCAGTCCGTAACTGAACTTGCATCGCAGTATCCCTTGTCATTTTCCTCCTGGTTGCTTTTGTTTGACTCAATCCTAGCCGAGCCCAAAGAAGCCGTCTTGGTTGGTGCGCGCCAGGAACTACAACCTTTCTTAGGTGTTTTATGGTCAAAACTGCGAACCCAAATTGTTGTCTGTCATTCGGATTTACCCCTGTCCCCCTTTGCGCCGCACATACTCAGAGACCGTACCAAAGTGAATCATCAACCCACTGCTTATTTTTGTCACTTAGGAGTATGCCAAAACCCGACAACAGACATCGAAGAGTTTAACAAGATGCTTAGCTAGCACAATTTCTTTTGCTTTGGAATTTGGATAGATTGAGCACATACGCTGCAGAGGCCCTGAGGCTACCTCAAATCAGAATTAGGAGAAGTATCAGATGAAGCAGATTATTCCTGCCATCAAAGGCACGCGGGATTTTTATCCCGAAAACATGGCCGTTCGATCATGGTTATACGAGAAGATTAAGCAGATTTCTCAGCGTTATGGCTATCAAGAGTATGACGGTCCGTTTTTAGAACCTATTGACCTTTACGCGGCGAAATCTGGGGAAGAATTAGTCAAAGAGCAATCCTTTGTTTTTCCAGATCGCGGCGGAGAGTTAATCACCCTGCGCCCTGAATTGACCCCCTCTCTAGCCCGCATGGTGGCTCAAAAGCAAAAACAATTGGTCTTTCCCTTGCGGTGGTGGTCTTTTGGTCCTTTCTGGAGATACGAAAAACCCCAAAAAGGACGTTCGCGCGAGTTTTTTCAATGGAATATCGACCTGATCGGCCTCAACACCCCCGAAGCCGATGCTGAGTTGCTCTCTGTGATTGTGTCCTTCTTTAAGGCTGTCGGTTTGTCTTCGGCACAGGTTAAGGTTTTTGTCAATGACCGAAAGTTGATGGAAGACCATTTAAACCTGTTGGAAATTCCCCCAGAAAGGCGCTCAAATGTCTTTCGATTAATCGATCGCAAAGAAAAAATGGAATTCCGAGAGTGGGAAAATTACGCCAAAGATGAAGGGTTAAATTCATCTCAGATTAGTGGCATCGTTAATCTTTTACAGAACACCGAACTATGGAAGTCCTCTCCAAATCTGCTCCGAATCTTTGATGCTCTGGACACTGCTGCAGCTAGCGATTATATCGAATTTGATCCGAACATCATCCGCGGTTTGGATTACTACACCTCGACAGTTTTTGAAGCCAAAGATATCGGTGGAACGGTGCGAAGGTCTATCTTAGGAGGCGGACGCTATGACGATTTACTCGCCGCAGTCGGTGGAGACCCCTTGCCGGCAGTCGGTTTTGCCATGGGGGATGTCGTCATTTCGCTTATCTTACAAGAGTATGATTGTATCCCCTCAGACATCTTTTCCCATCCTGCTCAAGTTCTCATTACAACTTTTTCAGCCGAAACCTTCACTCATTCATTGAGACTAGCGTCTCAGCTTCGAGAAAAAGGCGTCAACGTCGTCACTTATCCCGATAGCGTCCATCTAAACAAGCAACTAAAGTACGCCGACCGAATGCAAATTCCTTATGCTATCATCCTAGGTCCGGACGAAATTTCTGCGGATATGCTCGCACTCAAGTCTCTGAGGACAGGTGAACAATCCTCTATACGGTTGTCCGAGATCGATGAAAAATTGATCCCTCTTCTTGCTCACAAAGAGAGATTATGGTAAAATAACTTCAACCAATGATGGTGCCAGTAGCTCAATTGGCAGAGCATCGCACTGTGGATGCGAGGGTTGTGGGTTCGAGACCCATCTGGCACCCCAAACACTCCCTCATCAAGAGGGATTTTTTATTATAGGTCCAGGAAAAGGGCGCGGCGCATTTCGCGGATATGATCGGGTGAGCTGCCACAACAGGCGCCGATTAGGGTTGCACCGCTCTGATTCACAACGCGAGCGTGTTCAGCCATAATTTCGGGTGAGCCATCATAGATGACTTTGCCCTCTATGAGTTTCGGGATTCCGGCATTGGCTTTGGCAATGATGGGAATCTGGCAACCCGCCTTGTGCATCCGCTCAATCACTGCTTCTAGCTCTTGGGGTCCTTTTCCGCAATTTGCTCCCACCGCACTCAATTCTAGCTCCCCTGCCAGCCGAACCAGTTGCTCAGGGGTAACGCCCATCATTGTCCTGCCTCGGCTTTCAAAGGTCATGGTCACGACAATCGGAAGGCGAGTTACCGAACGGGTTCCTTGTACAGCCGCTTTGACTTCTTGAAGGTCTGCCATGGTCTCGATCCAAATGACGTCCACACCGCCGCTGGATAAGCCAGCGGCTTGTTCGGCAAAGGCTTGAACCGCATCCTCGAAAGATAGCTTCCCCAGTGGGGCCATCAATTCGCCGGTTGGACCCATGGATCCGGCGACAATAACGTTGGGAAACTCATCAGCTACTTGACGAGCTAATCGTGCCGCAGTTTGGTTAATTTCCCTAACCCGATCGTCCAACTTATGGCGCATCAAGCGAAAACGATTTGCCCCAAAGGTGTTGGTCAAGATAACATTTGAGCCAGCTTCAATATAAGCGCGGTGGATTTCTTGCACGATTTCAGGATGGTCAAGGTTCATCTTTTCTGGAGCTTGACCGGCCTCCATGCCCTTGGACATGAGCATCGTTCCCATTGCGCCATCAAGAAGGATGGTCTTGGACTCGGATAGTAATTGTTCGAATTTGTTCATCGCTCACCTTTGGTCGTTCATTCGGGGGAAAGCCAACGGTTTTAAGTAAAGAGTGGCGAGGGTGGGATTTGAACCCACAACCAAGGGCTTATGAGTCCCCTGCTCCACCATTGAGCTACCTCGCCATCACTGTTCGTCTTAAAAAATATTACTATGACCAATTCATTTTGTCAACCGACCTGTTCGACTTTTGGCACAATCAATTCATGAATCGCCCGCACAGCTCCTTGCTCGTCTGCCTTATCGATGACCAGGGAAATCGAAACCTCCGACGAGCCCTGCGCAATTGCAATCACATTGATCCCGTTTGAGCCCAATTTACCAAAGATTCTTCCGGCAATCCCTGGAGTGCTGCGCATCCCTGCGCCCACAATCGTTACAATGACAACTTCATCCGTTGCCCAGATGCGGTCAATATCTCTGTTTGCCAACTCACGGCTAAAGGTCTCATTGAGCGAACGTAAAACCGTTTCAACCGATTGCTGAGGGACAGCAAAGCAAATGGACTGTTCGGAGGAAGCTTGAGTAATTAAGGGAACACTTGTCCCAGTAGCCGCAACTGCGCCAAATGCTCTTGCTGCGACTCCGGGTACGCCTAGCATCCCTCGCCCCTCGATCGTTACCAAAGCTTGCCCCTTGATCGAAGTCACCGCTTTGATTGCCCCGTTGAGCTGCTTCTCGTTTTCTAGCGTTAAGAGGGTGCCCGGGTGGGAGGGGTTAAAGGTATTCTTGACCCGGATGAGGATGCCAGCATCGATTAAGGGTTGCATGGTTTTGGGGTGAACCACTTTTGCCCCGTAGTATGCCAGCTCGCCGATCTCGCGAAAGGTTAAAACATCAATGGTTACGGCATCGGGAACGATGCGCGGGTCAGCGGTCATCACACCATCCACATCCGTCCAAATCCAAACTTCTGTAGCCGGTAAATACGCACCAAGCAAAGCTGCGGAGTAGTCACTGCCTCCTCTCCCAAGGGTCGTAGTGGTTCCGTCCTCGGTGGCTGCAATAAATCCTGTAACTACCGGTACAATTCCCGATTGAAGGATAGGTGAGAGGGTTTCTTGTACCTTACGCTCTGTCTTTTCTCGGATGGGATGAGCGGCTTGATAAGCATGGTCTGTAACAATAAGCTTGGTGGCGTCCATGGCTCTTGCAGGGATGCCGCTTGCATTGAGATATTCGGCGAAGATGCGCACACATAACATCTCCCCAATCCCTGCAATTGCATCCAAGACACGAGGGGTAGCTTCTCCAATAATATCAATCGCTCGACAATACTCTGCGAACATACTGACCAATTGGTCAATTTGTTGCTTAACGAACACTTTTCTCCCGGTCTCGTGGATGAGGTCATCCACGACTTGATAATGGCGCGTGGTGAGAGCTCCGGCAGTTTGTAACACTTGATCGTAACGTCGGTTTTTAGCCACTTCCGTGGAGCGAAGCAAATCATCGGTAACGCCGGCCATTGCCGATAAAACGACCACCGGCATCCAACCTTCATCAAGGACATTTTTGATAATGTCCCTAACCTGCTTCATCGCCTCACTGTTCCCTACTGATGTCCCTCCAAATTTCATGACCAAGAGCTGCTTATCCTTCATCCCTCTTTCTCCTTGATAGATACAATAGCTTGACTCTCAAGACGTTTTGCGAAGGCGGTGAGAACATCGTAATAAGGTTTGATACTCGGAAGGTAATGTTTTTCGTTGTAACCATGAGGATCGACTCCACTTTGTCCCCACACAATCCCTTGACCTTGGGGTGCAAAGCGCGCGCTGGTAGCAGGTAGTTTTTTCCCGATCCTTGGAGACTGGCCAGCAACATCTTGATAAGCCTCAATTAGGTTTTGTAAGTAAGGATTGTCTGCATTACATCGGATGCCTTTTTCGCACACCTTGAGGTGGAACTCCAGGTCATTTTGACGACACAGGTCTTGAAGGTTACTCACCAGTTCATCTACATTCTCTTCAGGTATAGGGCGAACTTCTACCCCCATGATGGCAAACTCTGGTGAAACATTGTATAAACCTTCCTCACCAATGCGCACAAAAGGGATCTGAAATTGCGAGTTCCAGCGGTCAGGACTTGAAAGAGTCAGGCTTCGTTGAAACAGCTCGGTCATTTTTTGGCGAAAGTCAAACAATTTGGCGGTTAAGTCCCCTTTCACCGCAGTGCCAACCGAGGTCTGGCTGGTATGAGCCCGTGCACCTTTGGCAATGACATCAAAGCGCATGATGCCGCGATTCGAGGTGCAAATCTCTCCGAATAACTCATCGCCTTTTTCCCCAGTTCTCTCTCCAGCGATGAAGAGCTGGGGTAAAGGATATCCTTCGCTGACGATTTGGTCAAACACATGAGGAGTGCCCATCGGTTCAAACTCGCCGTTTTCTTCATTTCCAACGAGAAGCAGGTTGAGCGGCGGATAAGGTTCGCCTTGAATCAAGCGATCCTTGAGCCACACCAAATAGGTAGCAACGACCGTTTTCATGTCTGCTGCGCCTCTGCCTAAGAGGTAATTGCCTTCTAGGCGAGGGACAAACTGCGAGTCATCCGGCGCAGGTTGAACCACATCAAAGTGACCGCTCAAGGTAACCGGAGCATACAAAT
Source organism: uncultured Anaerolineales bacterium (assembly GCA_937928795.1). GTDB lineage: Bacteria > Chloroflexota > Anaerolineae > Anaerolineales > UBA4823 > NAK19. The sequence continues at coordinate 60,473 of CALFWB010000003.1, read as the reverse complement.
CGCCGGGAAAACCGATTAGTAAGGCAGGATATTTATGTTTATTGAAATAGCGCACTTCTAAACCGCATTTTTCGGCATAATTGCAAATGAAGGAGGCGGCATAGGCAACATCTTCCAACCGCTCGTTGGCACAGGCGGTCACTGAAGGAATTTGGATCAGTTGCATCGCTAGGTCCACAATTTCTGTGGTTTTATCCGTGTACACCTTGAGAATCTGCAACGGTCGGAGCGGCTTAAACGAGATCGGGATGTTAGGATATTGACGGTATTCGTCTCTGCCCCGTTGGATCAAGCTCTCCAATTTATTTGCCTCATTTCCCAGGCGGTACAACTCACTCTGGATTGTGGCAATGTCCTTTCGAACTGCTTCTTCGCGCTCTTCAGCAAGTTTCTGCAGGTATTCAAGCGGAATCTCGTCGCAATCACCCAGCTCCTGCAAAACGCGTTGACGAATCTTTTGCGAGGTATTTGGAGCGCCTTTTGCCATTTCAACCAAAGGCTGGAGAAAAGAGGAAACCTCTAAGCCTTCGGCTAAGGGCATTAATTCATCCAAGATCCAACCCAAAAATTCTCGCACGACAACCGGTTTGCCGCTGAGCGGATTCTCGATTTCGGCGTCTAAGCCATCGCGGGCCGCTTTTTCTTCATTACGTCGCGCCCGCTCGATATCTTCTACTTCATACCGAAAGCTAACCGCAAAAGAGGGATCGCTATAGAAGCGCAACAACAACAGGTACTTGAGGGTGAGGTTAGCTAGATCGGTCTCCATATCATGTCCGCCTTCGTCACAACGAACCTCAACCCTCGACATGGGAATGTTAATGCGTGCCAAGAGGTTTTGAACTTCAATTTCGCGTGCCATTGCTTCGGCTTGATCGTCTCTGCTGGCGGTATATAGACCGCGCGCATACAATTGACGCAGTTGGTCGCTGGTGATAGCAATCAAGCGCTCTACCGGCTCTGAAAAGGAACGCGCTCGTACAGGGGTCCAGTTGTTATTCCCAAAACGGATACCTTTTCGCACCAGCTCGTATGAAATGCGCAAGTAATCCTCATGCGAGCGATATAAACCCGGCAAATCCAATAAGATCGGGTTGGGAAAAGTCAAGTTCCGCACCGAATCGGCTTTGGCTAACACGATCACCTGCTTACCGTTGCGGTACTGACTGACAAATGGTGTTGAGGCTGTAGTGGCAATAAAAACCGATGCAAAAGCTCTCAACAACCTTGTGGCGCGGATGTAGACGTAATTCTTGTAGTCATCGAGGTGTTGAAAAGGTTGACTGAGATGATTCGGCAAATTTTGACTTTGGTGTACAAAATCCCAGGATAGCAAGGTTTCCGGCAGAGAGAGATTCGCATGGATGCCAGCAGTCGCCAAGGCAGCCCCATACATATCCACACAACGTTCAAGGTAACGCCTTTTTGCCAAATTCCACGAACCGGGAATACAGTCTTTACCAAACTGAGGCTGAAAGAGCAAATTTCCGTGCCAATAATAAAATCTTTCCCCAAATTTCGCACTTGCCTGATGCAAAGCATTGATCAAAATGGCTTCCAGCACGCGTGACTCATAGACAGCACCGATGAGGTGATAATACGGTCTGGTTGCCCATTCGATCATCCAGTGATAGACCTCAAGCTGGGAGAAAGATCGAAAGGAAGCCGGAATGATTTCATCGCGTAGGTAATCCACGAAGGATATCCGCTCTGGACCTGAGCCCACGGTCAGCAGTGGCCAGAGGTGGGAGTCGAGCATGTTCCACTCGAGTTCATAGCCACAGATACCACTTTGTGGATTGGTTTGCTCAGCAACCTCTAAGGCATGACGAAATTTCTCAACAAAATTGACGACGTTATATTGGCTCATGCGCCCTCCAAACTGTTCAAACCTTGAACTAAGCGTTCCAGTGCTCCCAACGTTCTCTCAACGGGAGTGGCATAAGAGAAGCGAATCCATTCCCCGCCGTATGCGGAAAAGAAGGCACCTGGCACGATGGCTAAGCCAAATTCCTCAGCGAAATATTGCCCCATCGGTTCTGTGTTTGTCCACCCTTTGGATTTCAACCAATCCCCAACGTGGATAAAGGCATAATACCCTTTGCCGAGAATATAGGTGAAATGATGTTCATCCAAAAATTTCTTGAGAACTTTTCGACTGGCATTGGTAGGTTCGACAATCGGTTTTGAGGCTTTGTCATACCCCATTTTATAGGCTGCCATGGCTACTGCCAAAGAAAAATAAGTCGGCATGACCGTATGAGAGGCGCGCGAGACGATGAACTTGATCACTTCTTCCGAGGCGATTAGGTGGCTATTACGGATATTCGAGCCACCTAAGCTTTTGGTGATCCCATCCAAAAACACCAACTTTTTCCGTTCTTCTTTCGAGAAATTCTGCAAGAAAGAATTTAGATCCATGGGTTGCTCATCGGTGACATAGTGATACATCCAATCGAATAACACAAATGCCACCCCTAATTCCAACGCCTTTTTTGCTAGGCTCACTTGCCTTTCAACCGATAAGGTCAGTCCGGTTGGATTATCGGGATTGGTAATCACCAAACAGGCGATTTTGCGCCCCGCTTTCGAGGCAAAGTTCACACACTCTTCAATGCTCTCCTCTGTATATGCCCAACCGTTTTCTGGATTTCCGGGGGCATAGAGGACATTTGCGCCAATACCATAGGGTCCCCAGTTATAGGAGATCCATGGCACGCGCGAGACAATCACTACATCTCCAACCCTGCCGTATCCAAGTGCTAACATCGCCTGATAGGCTTTGACTAATGCATCTCTGCCGCCTGCCGTGCCAATCACATTGGCCGGCGTGATCCCCAAAGCAGAGTCGATTTTCCAATAGTCCTCAATGACCGAACGGCGGTACTCGTCCGTTCCATAGGGCATATCATAAGAAGTTCCGTGCTGAATTTGCATTTCGGCTGCTTTTTCTAGGATCTCCGGCAAAACACCGGGCAAACTGGCTCCCCCATCTCCTTGCGAGGCATCATAAATCGGTTCTCCAGGATATTTCTCTTGAAAAACCTTCAACGACTTGTTGATTAGAAACATCCTCGAAGGAGGAATATCCATCATCTTACTTAGGTAATCATTCACGGGAATTAGGTTCTCCTGAGGAACTGCAAAGACAGGTTGGTCAAGAGGGATAAGATTTTCCATTTAGATAACTCCTTTAGATTCTAGTTATAAAAAACGCCCCGAGCGGGGCGTTTGAATTTATCCTTGCTATCCTTCTGCATCTTACGCGCGAACGCCCCACCTTTTTAGGGAGGGAGTAGTCATCATATTGGTGGTTGTCGCGCAGTTTGTCATCATATTGAGCGGAAATATATCACCTGAAAATCATTCCGTCAAGGGAAGAATCATAAAGTGTCCACGCAAAAGTTGTAGGACAACTCATTGAGTTGTCCTACAAACTAGGTCGGAAACACTAATTATATATGCCGTAAGATTACATATTCCGACAATTCTCTCAATGCTTTCTGCTCAACACACGCCGGACGGCTACTTAAGATGCCAACAGCTTCGTTGATATAATCACGGGCAATCTGAAAGGCGTCTTGCACTGCTCCGCTTTCTCGAATGTCTGTAACCAGCTTGTCAATATTTGCCTTTTCCCCTGCCAAAACCGCTTGCACCTCTTCATCCTCAGGATGTTTTTCCAAATAACAAATAAAGGGCAAGGTGATCAATCCCTGACGCAAATCACTTGCCACCGGTTTGCCAACGGTTTCTTGAGCGCCTGTGAAGTCAAGAATATCATCGACAATCTGAAATGCCATCCCCAAGGTGTAACCAAAACGACGCATCGCCTCCACTTCATCCTCAGACACATTGCTGAGATGGGCAGCAGCGCTGGAAGCCAGCTCAAATAAAGAGGCCGTTTTGGCATAAATCCTTTGAAAGTACTGCTCTCGCGTTGAGTATCGATGCGTAGAAAAGAGTTGATCGATTTCTCCATTGACGATAATCGCGAGAGTCTTGGCAAATTGTTTCATTAAGTAAACCGATTCGGTTTCGGCAGCGCAGCGCGCCGCTTGAGCAAAAATGTAGTCGCCGGTCAACACAGTTGCTGCGGGAGACCATTTGGCATTTAGCGTAGCAATACCACGTCTCAGCAAAGCACCGTCAATCAAGTCATCGTGAACTAAGGTTGCTGTGTGAAGTAACTCAATTGCAGCGCTCAACGAAATTAACCGTTGAATATCCCCTCGGTACATCCGCCCGGTTAGCAAAGCAACCGCCGGACGGATCCTTTTTCCCCCTGAAGATAAGAGATGTTCCAATGCATTGGATAACTCTTGATGATGATGGTCATCCAAAGCACGCATACGACGTTCAACTGCGGACAGATCAGGAAGGATGGGGGCAAGAAAATTCTGTGGTGGATTCACGTTAACCTATTCCAAATACAGTCTGAGCATTTTTTGTAGTCGCTTCAGCGACAGTGTCTTCCGAAATTCCTTGTAAGGTTGCAATTTCCCTAAGGGTATAAGTGAGGTAAGCCGGTTCATTACGTTTACCTCGAAAAGGATGCGGACAAAGATAAGGTGCATCCGTCTCAATGAGCAAGTGGCTAAGTGGGAGCGATCGAACGGCATCCTTGATCTTGTGCGCATTCGCAAATGTAACCACCCCACTCACACCGATCAAAAATCCCATCTGAATCATCTGGAGAGCTACTTGATCGTCTTCCGAAAAGGAGTGAAAAACGCCAAGGCGGTGTTTGTCACTTTGAAATTTGGTGGATTGAGCTTTCGCCCACTCAGAGATAATGGACATGAGGTCATCGGTTGCATGGCGGTTATGAAGAATGACCGGTAAACCGGCTTCTGCGGCGTATTCCAATTGCCGTTGGAGGCGATATTTTTGATCTGATACCGATACGAACTTGCGGTAGTAGTCCAAACCAATCTCGCCCACAGCCACGACCTTTGGATGAGATAACCACGATTGGATCAAGCTTAATTCTACTTCGATTTCCTGCACTTGGCTATTCGGATGGATTCCAACCGCTGCATAAACAGACTCGTATTGCTGTGCCATCTGAACTGCTTGGCGACTGGTCTCAGCATCGATCCCAACGACGATCATTGCCTGAACCTGATTGTGCACAGCTCTCTCTAAGACCGCTGCCAAGTCAGCCGCAAACTCCGGAAGATATAGATGACAATGCGTATCGATTAGTACCATGCCTTAACGGACGCCGGCGATCCTTAAGCCATCTTGGAGGATCTGCTCCACTCGATCGGCATAGGTTGTTTCTGTATAGACCCGAATGATCGGTTCAGTTCCAGAAAAGCGAATTAATAACCACCCGCCGTCTTCCAATGAGAACTTGAATCCATCGGTCGTATCGAGCCCCGTAACGTTCAGCCCTCCAATGGTTGGAGGATTCGCCGCAAGGATCCTGCTTTCATACTCTCGGCGATCTCCGTCAAACGGCGAATCAATCCGAGAGTAAAAATGAGGTCCAACCACGCTGAATAACAGCTCGACCAATTCAGAAGGTTTCTTCCCTAATTCGACCATCATATCCAAAAGGTACAATGCTGCCAATATCCCATCCCTTTCTGGGACATGACCATGAAAAGCATAACCACCTGATTCTTCCCCGCCGATTAGGGCGTGTGTTTCAAGCATTTTGGGAGCCACGTACTTAAAACCGACCCCCGTTTCATAAACTGGCACATTGTAAATCTGACCTAGTTTGTTCAACATGGTGGTTGTCGAAAGCGTCTTAACAATTGCCCCTCTCTGACCTTGAACTTCTAAGAGATAGTAAGCCAACAAACCGAAGACTCTCAATTGATCGATAAAGGCTCCCTTTTCATCCCCAACGCCGAGCCGATCGGCATCTCCATCGGTGATAATCAATACGTCCGATTGGGTATCCAGAACCGCTTTCAAACCTTCGTTGACATTTGGCGGGATCGGTTCAGGCCTTTTCATTCCCGGAAAGATGGGATTGCGTTGATTGTGAATTTCGACCACGGTTGTCTTACCACCATTTAGAAGGCGTGGAAACCAGCCAATACCGTTCCCCCACATCGGGTCCACACAAACGCGTAAACCAGCTTGGCGAATTTTTTCGATGTCAACCAGATTGTAAAGTTGCTGAATGTAAGCTGGTGCCGGATCGAAAAGACGGATTTTGCCGGCCTGTTGTGCTTCCTCAAAAGGCACTTTTTGAATGCCCTTCTCATCGGTTGGAATTCGATTTTCAATCTCAACCAAGCCTTTCGGGTCAATTGCTCCACCAAATTCGTTGCGAACCTTGAAGCCATTATCGGTAGGCGGGTTATGAGATGCAGTAATGTTGATGCCACCTGCAGCCCCTTTCTCGACAATTGAATAAGCAATGACCGGGGTCGGTGTGGCGCTTTCTGTAAGCCAAACACCGAATCCGTTGCCGGCCATTACCTCTGCTGCTGCGGCTGCAAAATTTTCCGAGTGAAAGCGACGATCATAGCCAATGACAACATCCTCACCTGGATAACCAAAGTCATTCAAGAAATTGGCGAAACCTTGAGCACAGCGCCGCACGTTGAAGAAGGTGTAATCTTCAGCGATAACGCCTCGCCACCCGTCCGTTCCGAACCTTATTTGCATATCATCCTCCGGTTATGATCAGTTTCCCTTGTATTATATCAAGGGAGAGGTGAGTTCTCATTTTTGAAAATAGGGCTTTATCCCGAATAAGATATAATTACCCCAATGATGAACAGAAACAACCGAATTTATCTCGATTATGCTGCCACCACACCCTTGGCGGATGAAGTTGTCGAGGCGATGCTGCCGTATTTCCAAAAAGAATTTGGTAATCCTTCTTCCTTGCATCGCTTTGGTCAACGCGCAGAAGGTGCCCTTGAAGAAGCTCGTATGACAATTGCCGCCCATCTGAATTGCTCCGATGAAGAGATCGTGTTTACCTCAGGGGGTACCGAGAGCGATAACCTTGCCCTGCGAGGCTGCGCCTTTGCTCGCAGAGAGCAAGTTGGGGCAAATCACCTTTTGATTACCGCTGTTGAACATCATGCGGTCTCTCACACCGCTGAACAACTAGCAAGGCATTTCGGTTTTGAGGTGGAAATCCTAGAAGTGGACTCTCAGGGCTTGGTTTCTCCCGAAATTGTCCAAAATCACATCCGACCGAATACAGCTCTCGTTTCGGTTATCTATGCCAATAATGAGATCGGATCAATCAATCCGATTAGCGAAATTGGAAAAATCTGCCGTGAGCGGGGAGTTCCCTTCCACACCGATGCCGTTCAAGCAACAGCCTATCTCTCATTAGATGTCGAAGCGCTCAACGTTGATCTCCTCTCGCTCGGCGCCCATAAATTCTACGGGCCGAAAGGGATTGGAGCCCTCTATGTCCGTAAGGGGATACCGCTCCTTCCCTGCCAAACCGGCGGCGGTCAAGAATGGGGATTGCGGTCTGGTACACCGAACATCCCTTACATTGTCGGTATGAGCACTGCACTGAAGTTTGTTCAAAAGAACCAAGCTAACTGGACGACCAGTTTGGCACACCTAAGGGATTGGCTCATTGAACAAGTGCTCAAGCGAATTCCGCAAAGCCGATTAACCGGTCACCCAACCCAACGTTTGCCCAATCTTGCGAGCTTTGTATTTAAGGGGGTGCATAGTCAAAAACTTATTGCTCTATTGGATGCAGAGGGTTTTGCTTGTTCATCCGGCTCTGCCTGTAAGACAGGTAATCCCTCACCCTCCGAGGTTCTTCTCGCCATGGGCATAGAGCCAGAGCTGGCGTTGAGTTCGCTGCGCGTGACCCTAGGTAGGGACACCAAGCTTGAGCATCTAGAAAGTTTTGTTGATTGTCTAATTGAAAAAGTTGTGCAGTTAAGAGGATAGGTTGCTTTCGCCATGAGTGAGAAGACGGTTGTTGTTGGAATGAGTGGAGGAGTGGATAGCTCTGTAGCGGCTGCTTTACTTCAAAGACAGGGTTATCGGGTGATCGGCGTGATGATGAGTCTGTGGAGTGAGCAAGGCAGGGAAAAAGTCAATCGCTGTTGTACACCTGACTCCATGCGTCTTGCGAAAAGGGTTGCTTCTATACTCGATATTCCGTTCTATACCCTCGATGTCCGTGAGCCATTTTACAATCAAATTGTTTCGTATTTTATTCAGGGGTACCAAAGCGGAATCACCCCTAACCCTTGCGTTCAATGTAACCGGCAGATCCGCTGGGGCGCACTGCTAAATTTTGCCCTTTCTTTAGGTGCAGATTATCTTGCAACGGGTCATTATGCCCGTATTGTGACGGATGAACTAGGAGTCTTTCATCTTTACCGCGCTAAAGATCACAGCAAAGATCAATCCTACGTCCTTCACATGCTCACTCAATCCGACTTGGCAAGAACGATATTTCCTCTTGGAGATCTGACCAAGTCAGAGGTCCGTCAATTGGCGAATGAGTTCCAACTTCCTGTGGCACAACGAGCCGAAAGCCAAGACCTCTGCTTCTTGGGTGGTGAAGATTATCGGTCATTCCTCATGCGCCACTTAGATGAATTACCACCGTCGGGCGCAATTGTGGACACACACGGGAGATATCTTGGACAACATCAAGGTTTGCCATTTTACACAATTGGGCAACGCAAGGGTTTAGGAATTTCAGGCGGGAAACCCTTTTATGTTGTTGCCAAAGATTTGGAAAATAACCTTTTGGTTGTCGGATCAAAAGAGGATACTCGAAAAAAGACGTTTACGGTTACCCAAGTGAATTGGATCGGCGGCAATCCTTCAGTATCTACTCTAGAATTGACAGTAAAGGTGCGTTACCTCTCCCCGTTTTTGGCAGCTAAACTCCGTATCCAAGAGGATGGCTCCTGCCAAGTTGAGTTAAGCGAACCTTATTGGGACATAACCCCCGGTCAAGCGGCGGTTTTCTATCAAGGCGAACGTTGTCTCGGCGGTGGCACAATTCAGATTGTGTTATCTTAAAACCCAGGAAAAATGTACTTCACAAACTATTTGTTTGGTTTCATTTTGTCAACCTTATATGGAAGCCTATTTCATCTCTGGCGCGGCGGCGGATTTGGCAGATTGATCTTTTATATCTTGTTAAGTTGGATCGGTTTTTGGATAGGCCATTGGAGCGCAGCCTACTTTAACCTCACCTTTGGAAAAATTGGAGCGTTACAATTTGCATCTGCCACTTTCGGAGCAATTTTGTGTCTCAATATAGGCTATTGGCTTAGTCTTGTGCGTAACCGAGAACAATAGGTTTGTTTGATGGTTAATCCAAATTCTACTTCTAATCTAACTGCGATCGGCGATTTAGTCCAACTCGTTAGTCCGACAAATAAAAAATTCTTCGTGCGGCTGACTCCTGGAATGCAAATTCACACCCATCGGGGTGTGGTTTTTCATGATGAATTGATCGGCGTGCCTTGGGGTAGTGAAGTTCGCAGTCACACCGGCAGTGTTTATCTTCTCCTGAAACCCACTTTGCACGATCTGCTGATTGAAACCAAGCGAAACACACAAATCCTGTATCCGAAGGATATTGGCTACATCCTCCTGAAATTAGGGATCGGAGAAGGACAAACCATCCTGGAAGCCGGCACTGGTTCAGGGGCATTAACCTCAGCTTTTGCTTGGTACGTTGGCAAAGAGGGCAAGGTTATCTCCTACGACTCTAGAGCCGATATCCAAAATCTCGCTCGTAAGAATCTCCAACAACTGGGTTTAGAAGAGCGTGTGGTTCTCAAGACTAGGGACATTGGATTGGGCTTTGATGAGACGGATGTTGATGCCCTTTTTTTGGATTTACCCAACCCTTTCGATTATATCGCCCAAGTTACCAAGGCTTTAAGGCCGGGTGGTAGCTTCGGAGCCATTCTGCCTACGACAAATCAGGTGCAAAAATTACTCGCCGCACTACACCATCATCACTTTGGTTTTCCCGAGGTTTGTGAAATCCTCATCCGATATTACCGCCCCTTTGCGGACAAATTACGCCCAACTGACCGAATGGTGGCTCACACCGGTTTTCTCGTTTTTGCCAGACCGATCCTTACCACCTCTTTCTCGCCGATGGAAAATTTGTCCCTAAATGCTGATGATGGACTTGAAGAGTAAGTTCCCTTCTGTATGGGTAAATTTAACCATTACTCCAGAACTGACTTAACCAGAACCTTACAGAAAAGTTTGTGTCGTTATCAATCTGTTGAAGATTTCTACCCAAGGAAGTTCAGCTTTCCAACACCCCCGACACGCGCCGCTATTTTGGTTCCCTTTTTATCCGTGAACGATCACTGGAGCTTACTCTTTATCCGGCGAACCCTGTCCAACGATCCGCATAGTGGTCAAGTTGCCTTCCCAGGGGGAAGAATAGAAAGTGAAGACCTGACTCCTGAAGCTACTTCGCTGCGAGAAGCGCAAGAAGAGATTGGATTATCACCTGCGGATGTTGAGGTTATCGGCAAATTGCCTCCGCTCTTGACGGTTACAAACTATGAAATCCATCCCATCGTAGGGATGATACCCTATCCGTATCTCTTTCAGCCTTCTCCTAGCGAAGTTCAAAAAATCTTCACCATACCCCTCAACTGGCTGGCAAATCCCTTGAATTATCGCATTGAGGAACGGCTTTTACCACCGCCGGTCGGGAGAATACCCACCATTTATTATCAACCCTATCAGGGGGAAATTCTCTGGGGGGCTTCTGCGCAAATTGTCCATACGCTACTCAACTTGCTTAACGCACAAGCCTCATCCGATCAGGATGAGGCTTGAAAACCGCCGATCATGGAGCTCAAAATTAGAAATCTTCTTCCTCTTTCTTGCCCTTCTCGATGACTTCGGGCTCGACCCCCTCGCCAATCTCCATTTCAACTTCCTCTCCTTCTGGAGCCGTGACTATAACAATCATCTCATCGCTATCGCTTAGGACCTCAACGCCTTCAGGCACACTTAAGTCCTTAACGTAAATTCCATCTCCGATCTTTTCAAGCTTGCTCAAATCCACGCTGATTTTCTCTGGCAGGTCTTTGGGCAAACACTCAACCTCAATTTCCTCTAAGCCAGTTACAACCACGCCGCCAAAATTCTTAACTGCAGGCGCTTCGCCCTCTAGTTCGATAGGAACAAAAGCGCGTAGAGCTTCGGTCATGGATACGGCTAAAAAATCAACGTGAATGAGATTGCCGCTGATGGGATGATACTGTCTTTCCCTGACCAGCACAGGAATCTTTTGCCCCTCGACGTTTAGGTCAATCAGATGCGAGCTGGAAACACCGGCTAGCGAATGGCTTGCTTGGCGATAATCAAGCAAGATTGGGAGTGGGGAAAATTGATGGCCGTAAATTACAGCCGGCAACTTTCCTTGCCTGCGCAGAGCTTTGACCTTTTTCCCGATCACATCTCTTTTGGTAGCTTCGATCACAATATTCTCCATTTTTATCCTTCCTTCGGGCGCCTCTCACCCATTTGTGATAATGTGGTATGGATTACCTTCGCCTTTACGGACTTCGTAAATCCACAATTGCAGGCTGGGATTTTATCTTCTCGTTCTTAATTCGTCAACCCCCAATGTGTCCACGCAAAAGTTGTAGGACAACTCAATGAGTTGTCCTACAAAGCAATGTTGCCAACAACTTTTGAGTGCACACATCCCCAAATCCCCAATTTTTGAGACCAGGGCTTTTAGAATGATAAGTTCAGCTAGGGTGAGCCGTGTTGCTTTTCCCTCAACCTCAGCCCTTTTACTTGACAATAAGGGAGACGTTTCTGCTCCAAGAGTTGCCCTCCAACTTCATCTCACAACGCTTTTTCTAAAATTGCGAGCATTTCATCTCTCGTCAAAGGTACAGGATTGCCTTTCATGCTGCTTGCGCGGGCGGCTTTTTCCGTGATGAGATCAAAATCCTCTCGAAGAACTCCTAATTCTGACAAGGAAGGAATCCTTAATTGAGCAATCAAGTGCCTTGCCCAATGAGCTAATTCATTTTCACCCGTCAGTTCTAAAATTTGGGCAATTGCGCGGTAGCGGTCAAGAGCTGGGCTACTGGGAAGACGCTCTCGCAGAGCCTTGAGGTTCACCTCAATGACGGCTGGCAAAAGAGCTGCACAAATAGCTCCGTGAGGAGCTCCGTACATTCCTCCTAAAACGCCCGCAAAGCCATGCACGGCTCCTAGTTTTGCATTGGCTAAGGCAATTCCGCTCATTAGGCTAGCGATTGCCATATCTCGGCGCGCCTCCCGATCGGTTGGATTGCGATAAGCGATGGGTAATGAACGAGCGATGCGGCGGATGCCATCGCGGCAGAGAGCATCCACAAGGTCATTGGGTTGGTTGCTGACAAAGGGTTCGATTAATTGCGTCAAGGCATCCATCCCGCTGCGGGCGGTCACTTCGGGCGGGTTGTGATAGGTCAATTCGGGATCGATGATAGCAATTTTGGGGCAAATCAATGGACTGCGCAAACTTACCTTGACTTTTTGCCGAGGGTCCCCAATGACCGCATTTTTGGTTACCTCCGTGCCGGTTCCAGCCGTGGTAGGTATGGCAATAAAAGGTAGGGCAGGTTTCACCAAGCTCTGACCTTTCCCAATGACTTCAAGGTAATCGTATATGTCCCCCTCGTTGGTGATTAAGCCCGAAACGGCTTTGGCGGTATCTAATACACTGCCTCCGCCAATCCCCACAATCACATCGACTTGATTTGCTTTGCCAAACGATAAGGCTTGTTGGACAATTTCAACTGTTGGTTCACCTGCAACAGGGAAGTAGAGATAGGGGGGGTCTCGCTTTAATTGAGCATCCAAAATATCTTTGAACCGCTCTGACGGACTGCCAAAGATCAGTACCTTTGATCCCAGCTCATAGACGTATTCCCCCAATTTTTGAATGGCACCTTCTCCCAAAACAATCTTTGTTGGCGTGTTAAACTCGGTAATCATCGTGCATTAACCCTAAAAAGCCAAAGTTTGATGTATGATTAAGAATTGCCAATTTTATGGAATATAACCAACCATGATTATAACCCGATCAACATGAATCGTTTAAAACCAAACCAACCAGCTATGCAATATAACCGTATTGCGGCGCGCAAACCGAAAAGGCACCTTGGCTCTAGTGTTCTTACCTGTGGGTCAATTCTATTTCTGAGCTTGTGTTGCCTTTCGATGATTGCTTTTTACGCGCTGATACCCATTAAGACCACCGTGCTGTTTTTGGGGATCGATTACGCACCCCATAAAAGCTTTGTCGGGCGAAGCGACACCATCGTCCTGCTTCACTTCAACACCCTGCGTCCTTATATCGGCCTCCTTTCTATCCCTAGAGATCTTTGGGTGTCCATCCCGGGTTATGGAGAGAATCGCATAAACACCGCTCATTTCTTCGCAGAAAGCCAACAGAGGGGTAGTGGTCCTCAGGCAACCATAAAGACCATCGAGGCAAATTTTGGCGTTAAAGCAGATTATTACGTCCGTATTCGCTTTGACGGAGTCAAAGAGATTGTCAATGCGATGGACGGTGTGACAATCAAACTTGAAAAACCCCTGGGCGGTTATCAAGCGGGCATTCATCATCTATCCGGAGAGAAAGCTCTTGGGTTTGCACGCCGCCGACAAGGTGCAGATGACTTTTTTCGGATGGAACAAGGTCAGATTTTGATTAAGTCAATTCTGTTGGATCTCATGAAGCCAACAAAATGGACGAAGATTCCTGCGGTCTTGATGGCTGCTGCGCGAGTCGTTGAAACCGACATTCCTTTTTGGCAGCTCCCTCGGCTAGGCATCTTGATCCTTAGAGTCGGCATCGAAAATATCGATTCTCGGATGATTGACAGATCGATGACAACCCCCTATACTACCGATCAAGGCGCCAGTGTTTTGCTCCCGCAATGGGATCAAATTCATCTTTTAATTGAGGAAATTTTTCATAAAGCCTATTAGAGCCAATCCATGGGTGTCAAGATCGTAGCGAGAAATCGCAAAGCCAATTTTGAATATTTCCTGCTCGATCGCTTCGAAGCTGGAATTGAATTGCGCGGCAGCGAAATCAAATCTGTTCGCAACGGTCAGATTAGTATCAATGAAGCTTATGTAGAAACAAATGGTCGAGAAGCTTGGTTGGTTGAGTGTCACATTGCCCCTTACGAGCAAGCCAGCCACTTCCAGCACGATCCCAAAAGGCCCAAGAGACTACTCCTCCATAAGCGCGAAATCCGCGAACTATGGAACGAATCGCGCAAAAAAGGAGTGACGATTATCCCGGTGTCGGTTTATCTCAAAGATGGGCGTGCGAAGGTAGAAATTGCTCTCGCAAAAGGGAAGAAACTTTATGATAAACGTCAAGCAATTGCGAAGAGGGATGCGCAAAGAGAAATCGAAAGACAAGAGCGGATGCGATGAATTTTCAAGTCTATAATATTTTCTCTGTCAATCAATTACCCGAAGCGGAAAAAAGATCAATTTATATCCGCTTGATTCCCCGAGAGCTTCTCACGCGATTCAATTTATCGGAAGACTTATATGACGAGCAGGGTCAAGATTTGGTTAAGTTAATTTGCCCGCCGGGCTCCACTACAACCGAGATGGAACTGCGTCATCGCATCGATTTCGTTGACCCAATCCTTTATGGTCACATCACCGATACAACCAACGGACAAATCCATGTGTTGCTCTATACCTTGCTCGATCCCGAGTCGCCGCGTTTCGATGTGGACCGCCTGCCCGATGGAACCAAAACGGTATTCGGGATAAAGTTCCGCAATCTTGAAGCTGAAAGGGCTGCCATGGAATACGGCCTCGCCCCTGGACAAATCCGCAGAGGGTTACGGCTGCTTGGGGCAGCGATTCAGGGTTTTGAGAATTTCGTTAAGAGTCTAGGGCAAGACATCTATTTCGCTGAACCCTTGTTTTACCACAACGCCGTTATTTTTGAGCGCTATGGCTTTAACTATGCGAAAGGGCGAAGGTTAATGGAAAGAATTCAGCAAGGGTTTTCGCCGGGCGGTGATTTGCTGAAGAGATTGGATCATTCAACCCCATTCCGAAGACCTGAAGCAGCCCAAAGCATCCGTCTTCGCTCCTGGGCTATTCACGATGGCATTCTGGGCGAACCCTTTAACCACGTTACCATGTATAAATATGTAGGCAAGTCGGCTGGAGTCAATACTTGTGGAGAGTGTCCTTGGTGAAATGGGGCTGTGGTTAACGACCTCTAAGTAGACTGATCAAAGCACCAAATAGACCAATCACTCCAAAGCCAAGAATGGCTAAACCCATCGGGAAACGCGCCCGAACATCATTGGGAACAGAGAAAGTAGGATAAACGATTGGCTGAGGGGGAGTAAAGGTTGGCAATCGGGTCGGAGGAAGTTCAATCAAATATTGAGCCGCAAGGGTTGGGTTGATGGTTGGGGTTGTCTTAGGAGTAGGAGTAGGTGGAGGCTCCACCAGCGGAAGAGAACCCTCGACAATGACCAGAGGGGCATAGACCCAAGCCGTTCCTCCGGGGACGCCGGGATAAACGATTTGAACCCAATCGCCCCCAACGGTGCGCCCGAGGGCCGGCACCCGTTGGCCGGCAATTAATACGCCGACAATCGGATAATCGGTATTTGGGCCAGCCCGCACATTGATCTGTTCCTGATCCAAAGTTACGACAATCATTGCCACACTAGGTGAACTAGTCACCGTTGGAATAGCCACCGTTGGAATTTGAGCAACCCCTTTTGCATGGGCAAAAAGCAGCTCCTTAGAATGTCCAAAAAGCAAAAAACCTAAACTGCCAATCACAAATAAAACTGAAAGTTTTTTCAATGTTCTGCACTCCAAATGAAATCAACTTGTAGAATACATGGCGCCTGAGGACAGCATTTCTAAATTATAATCAACCTGAAACGTTTTCTTGTCAAAGACGTAAACTTTCATGAGCGTTCTATGGAAACTAAGTACTACCATGGTCGAATTACACCCGAACAAGTTGCCCAAGCCTTGATTTCAACCTTTAACCGAGGAGCTCTTCGGGCGCAAATTGTTGGCGGAGGAGAACATCTCGTTGTTCAGATAGCCACCCATCCAAACCCGTCCTCTGGTGGTTATACTGCCATTGGGGTGAGAATTGACGCGATTGATGATGGGGTTGCAGTACATATTGGACAACAGGACTGGTTGGGAATCGCAGCGAGTTTGGGAAAAACCGCCATATCGGCATGGAAAAACCCCCTCTCCTTGTTAGGTAGATTAGATGATCTCGCTCAAGATTTGGAAAATGTTCAACTGGTGAACAAAATCTGGAGAACTATCGAAGACACCATTAGAAAAGCCGATGCCTCCTTTGAACTGAGTGAAAGACTGCGCCGTATCCAATGCCCCTACTGCCGCACCGCAAATCCAACCGGAGAGCCTCATTGTATTGCTTGCGGCGCTCCGCTCGGAGACGTTCAACCACAAACCTGTTCGAATTGCGGCTTTGTCGTGACCGACGAAGCAATCTGCCCCAATTGTAACCAACCCCTTCCAAACCTATAGTATTTTCGGCAACTCTTCAGCCGAATTCAAAAGAGGAGGAGAAGAGCTGAAGACCTGTTTGCATTCCTCTCATCCACTAATCCACAGATTTCACCAATTATTTTCTTGAAATTTTTTGCGAAAGCCGCCTCATATGGTTTTTGGGGGAGCAAGCTGAACAATTGGGTTTTTATTATGTATGTCAAAACAGCTTTATGCTATTTGTAACTTTTCAATTCGATTATTCTTTTCTATACTACTTAGTGTTTAATGAGCGGTATTGTCGTATTTCTTAAGTTGCTGCACTTACAGCCTATGATTCTTTGTCAAATTCGAATCCCATATTCAGCAAGAAAACCCTCTTGCCCAAATTCACAGAATCGAAAAGGAGGTGCTCATTGTCAACCGTAAGCGTTTCTCTAACTCAGGAAGGGAGTCGGAAAAAGAGCTTTCTAGAAGAGGTCATTGAGCATACGCCCGGTGATTGCCGCCTGTCAAGCTGCATTCAATGCGGAACCTGTGGTGGATCTTGCCCGTCGGGGCAAGATATGGATCACACGCCACGGGCAATTTTTGCCATGATCTCTGCAGGCCTCAAAAAGGATGTCTTGAAAAGCAACACGCCGTGGTTCTGCGTCTCCTGTTACTACTGCATGGTACGCTGTCCACAGTCTGTTCACATCACCGACATCATGTATACACTAAAACGGCTTGCAATCCAAGAAAAAATGTACGATGACTCGAAAGCGCCGGATTTCTCAAAGACATTTATCGAGTGGGTCGAGAATTATGGGCGAGCTTTTGAGCTTGGCTTGATGTCTATGCACATGATCAAACACAATCCATTTGGCGTTTTCAAGATGGCTGGCATGGGTATGGGCATGATCTCAAAGGGACGGATGGCCTTTACCCCAACCCGCATTAAGGGTATGGATAGCCTCAAAGCTATTCTGAATAAAGCCAAAGAATTGGAGGCAATGGCATGAAATATAGCTACTTTCCCGGTTGTTCATTAGAACGCAACGCTTCTGCTTACCACGTATCAGCAATGGCAATTGCTGAGCCGCTGGGTATGGAGTTTATCGAAGTAGATGATTGGAACTGCTGTGGCGCAACGGAATATATTTCGCTGAATCTCACCGCTTCTTACGCGCTGATTGCCCGCAATTTAGCTCAAGCATCAAAAGAGACCAGCACCAAGCAATTGGTTGCTCCTTGTAGCGCTTGTTACTTGAACCTCAAGAAGTGCGATGCTTACATGAAAGAAAGCCCCTCTTTAGAGGAAAAAATTAACACGGCTTTGGCAGCCGGTGGACTTTCTTACAAAGGCGGCACCCTCAAGGTGAGGCATCTCTTAGATGTCGTTGTCAACGATATTGGGTATGATGCAATTGCCGCAAAGGTGACAAAACCCTTAAAGGGTCTACGCGTTGCACCTTATTACGGCTGCATGATCGTTCGCCCTAAACTTGGCGAAAACGGCACCTTTGACAACCCGGAGTATCCTACTACCTTAGATAAACTCCTCAAAGTGCTTGGCGCAACAGTGATTGACTTTCCGCTCAAAGCCCATTGTTGCGGCGGTCACATGACCCAAATCAGCGAAAGCACAGGGTTTGAGTTAATTCGGCGGCTGATTAAGGGAGCCACCGACTACAAGGCAGACCTGATCGTCACCTTGTGCCCGATGTGTCAACTTAACTTAGATGCCTTTCAGGGTGCAATGAATTCACACTTCAACACCAGTTATCACATGCCTGTATTGTATTTTACCCAAATGATCGGTCTAGCTTTTGGAATGGACGCTGCCAGCTTAGGGATTGGCACCGAGTTGGTTGATGCACGGGCAGCTCTTGCGAAGATCGGGGTTGAGGTGCCGGAAGCAGAGTTAGTCGTCAAGAAACCACCCAAAGAAGCACTCCCCATGCCATCTATGCCGGAGGAGAAATAAGCCATGTCAAAAGAAAGAATCGGTGTTTACGTTTGTCACTGCGGAAGCAATATTGCCGGGACGGTTGACGTTGCCGAAGTCTCCCGCTGGGCAGGAGAAGCCCTCAAAGACCGTGGAGTTGTGGTCTCGCGCGATTACAAATTCATGTGTTCTAGCTTGGGTCAGGAATTGATCCAAAAAGACATCCAAGAACAGGGGCTGACTCGAGTAGTTGTTGCTGCTTGCTCGCCCCATCTCCATGAACAGACCTTTCGCAACGCCTGTAAGGAAGGTGGATTAAACCCCTATTTGTGCGAGCTAGTCTCCATCCGAGAGCAATGCTCGTGGATTCATCCAGATAAAGCAGTAGGTACCGAGAAAGCCAAAGCGATCGTTTCGGGCGGAGTTGAAAAAGTTATCTGGGATGAACCCCTTGAGCCTTTAAGGGTTCCAATTAACCCGGTAACCCTAGTGGTCGGAGGAGGAATTGCCGGCATCCAAGCTGCTCTTGAAGTGGCGAACGCAGGCTACCCGGTCATCATGGTAGAGCGTGAGCCCTCGATCGGCGGTCACATGGCGCAGTTCGACAAAACCTTCCCCACGCTAGACTGTGCCGCCTGTATCCTCACGCCCCGCATGGTCGAAGTCGGTTCACATCCCAATGTCAAGCTCTTTACCTATGCGGAAGTGACCAACGTGAGCGGTTATGTGGGCAATTTCCAAGTGACGATCAAACAAAAAGCTCGTTCAGTTGATACCGACCTTTGCACCGGTTGCGGCATTTGCCAAGAAAAATGCCCGAAAAAAGTTATCGATCCGGTCTTTGAAGCTGGATTAGGATATCGCAAGGCTGTTTACACACCGTTTCCTCAAGCGGTACCTAAATATCCGGTCATTGATCGCGAAAATTGTACCTACTTCCTCAAGGGCACCTGCCGAGCATGTGAAAAGTTCTGCCCCACGGGTGCAATCGACTTTACCCAAGAGGACGAATACTTCACTGTTGATGTCGGGCAAATCATTTTGGCAACCGGTTGGGATTTGTTCGATGCCCGCCGCATCCCGCAATATGGGTACGGGCGTCTAGCTAACGTGTTTACCAGCTTAGAGTTTGAAAGGCTCACTAACGCAGCCGGACCGACTGGCGGTAAAGTGGTCTTGCGGGATGGCGTAACGGTACCGAAATCTGTGGCGATCATCCATTGTGTCGGCAGTCGCGATAAAAATTACAATCCCTATTGCTCGGCTATCTGCTGTATGCAGAGCTTGAAGTTTGCCCACTTGGTCCACGAAAGAACCGGAGCTGAAGTCTATAATTTCTATATCGATATGCGCACTCCAGCCAAGGGCTATGAGGAATTCTATCAACGAGTTCTAGAAGAAGGAACTCACTTTATCCGCGGCAAAGTGGCTGAAATTACCGATGCTGCCCGATACCCCGGCGAAGAAGGGAAACTGATTGTTCAAGCTGAAAATACCCTCGTGGGCAAGCAGATGCGTGTGCCGGTGGATATGGTCATTCTCTCTGCAGCCCTCGAACCGCGCCATGACTTCAAGGAAGTGGCGCGCTTGTTCGGAATCTCTTGTAGCGAGGAAGGTTGGCTGATCGAACGCCATCCCAAGCTCGATCCGGTTGCCACGATGACAGAGGGTATCTATATTGCAGGCTGCGCTCAAGGTCCCAAGGATATCCCGGCTAGCGTTGCTCAGGGAGCGGCCGCGGCAGCTCGCGTGGTAGGTAAAATCCAGCAAAAAGAGATCACCATGGAGCCCATTCGGGCATCCATCAATCAAGACAAATGCTCTGGCTGCCGCATTTGCAATAATATGTGCCCCTTCAATGCCATTAGTTTCATTGAAGACCGCATGGTATCAGAAGTCAACCCAGCTCTCTGCCAGGGGTGTGGAACTTGTGTGGCAGCATGTCCGGCGGGTGCGATTTCGGGAACTGTCTTTAGCGACCAAGCCATACTCGCTCAATTGGATGGCTTATTGCTGAATAATCTGAAAGCTATTGATCTAACGCCCGCATAAATCTCAGGAGGATCAGAATGAGTGACCAATTTGAACCCGTGATCATCGGTTTTACGTGTAACTGGTGTAGCTATCGCGCTGCGGATATGGCAGGGATGGGACGCATCAAGTACGCGCCCAACATCCGTCTTATCCGTTTGATGTGCTCTGGCAGGCTTGATCCTACCTTCGTTATCAAGGCTTTTGCCGGTGGAGCAGATGGCGTCTTGGTATCTGGCTGTCATCCTGGGGATTGCCATTATATTGAGCAAAATTACAAGGCAATGCGCCGCTTTTATTTACTCAAGAAGTTGCTAACTCAAATGGGAATCGAACCGGGAAGGCTAAAACTGCTCTGGGCAAGTGCAGCGGAAGGGCAAATCTTTGCCGATGAAGTGACCAAATTCACTGAAGAAGTGCGTGCTCTAGGTCCCCTTCATTGGAACCCAACCGCCGCCCTCGAAGCCGAATCAGCCTTTCATCAACCTGCGGAGGTGGCAGCATGACTTCAAATGGCAAACCGAAATTTGCAATGTATTGGGCAGCCTCCTGTGGCGGCTGTGAAATTGCAGTGCTCAATATCCATGAAAAGATTTTGGATGTTGACGCAAATTTTGAGGTGGTTTTCTGGCCAGTGGCAATGGATGCCAAATATAAAGATGTGGAGGCAATGGAAGATGGCTCGATCTTGCTGACTTTGTTCAACGGCGCCATCCGCAACGACGAAAATGAACATATTGCCAAACTGCTGCGCCAGAAATCCAAGATTCTGGTTGCCTTCGGCTCCTGTGCCACAGAAGGCTGTATGCCAGCCTTAGCCAATCTAACCTCCATTGAAGAGGTTGTTGAAACCTATTATTCAACCATCTCTACGGATAATCCACAAAACATTCACCCCCAGCCAACCTATAAAGCTCCGGAAGGTGAAATTTATATCCCCAAGCTTTACCCCATCGTTCGCACTTTGGATCAGGTGGTGGAGGTTGACTACTACATGCCTGGTTGTCCGCCCGAGTCACACCAAATCGCTGCAGTCATCGATCTGGTCATCGATGTCCTGCAAGGGAAAGCTACCTTACCACCAAAAGGCTCAACCATCGGTGCGGGCGGCTCAACGGTTTGTGACGATTGCCCTCGCAAGCGCGATGTCAAGAAAATCAAAGAGTTCAAGCGAATTCAAGATGTCATGCTTGACCCCGAAATTTGCATCCTCGAACAAGGGGTAATCTGTAGCGGGCCGGCAACGCGAAATGGTTGTGGGGCTTTGTGTCCTCAAGCTGGTTCTCCTTGTATCGGATGCTACGGACCGGCCGAAGGGGTCTTAGATTACGGAGCAAGACTGCTAACGGCTGTTGCCTCGGTGATCGACAGCAACGACCCAGCAGAAATCGAACGCATTCTCGACGGTATTCCTGATCCGGCTGGGATGTTTTATCGTTTCAACTTAGGCGGCTCTTTGCTGCGTGCTAGTAAAGCTGCCTGGGCAAAATAAGGAGGTACAGATGCAACGAATTACGATTGACCCTATTACTCGGTTGGAAGGACACGGCAAAATCGAAATCTTTCTTGATGAACAAGGCAATGTTGCCAATTCGTACTTCCAGATCCCAGAGCTACGCGGCTTTGAACGGTTTTGCGTTGGACGGCAAGTAGAAGAAATCCCGATCCTCACCAATCGTATCTGTGGCGTTTGTCCCGAAGCGCACCACATGGCTGGTGCAAAAGCGGTCGATGCCGTCTATCATGTCGATCCGCCTAGGACAGCCAAGATGCTGCGCGAACTGCTTTACAGCGCTTTCTACGTCACCGACCACACGACCCACTTTTATGCTCTAGCCGGACCCGATTTTGTGATGGGGCCAGACGCCCCCGTAGCTGAACGCAATATCCTCGGCGTTATCCACAAGGTCGGTCTGGAGATTGGCGGCAAGGTCATTCAAGCCCGTAAATACGGCCATACGGTTGTCGAAATGATCGGCGGCCGCAAAGTACATCCCTGTACTTCCATCCCTGGCGGCTTAACCAAAGGAATTACGGAAGAACAACGCCAACAAATCGAAGAAATGGGGCGCTGGGCAGTGGACTTTGCTCTCTTCTCTTTGAAACTGTTTGAGGACATTGTCCTCAAGAATTCCACCTATCTCGACTTAATCTTAGGGGACATCTATACTCACCGCACATACTATATCGGTTTGGTCGATGAAAACAATAAAGTCAATTTCTATGACGGCAAAGTGAGCGTTGTCGATCCTGAAGGGAATCGGATCGGGAAATATGCCCCGAATGAATATACCGAATGGATCGCCGAACACGTTGAGCCCTGGACCTACCTAAAATTCCCTTACCTCAAGAAAGTCGGTTGGAAGGGTTTTGTGGATGGAAAAGACTCAGGCGTCTATATCGCCACTCCTCTCTCGCGGCTCAACGCCTCTGATGGGATGGCGACACCACGCGCCCAAGAAGAATACGAGAAATTTTATAAAACCCTCGGTGGCAAACCGGTCCACCAGCGATTGGCAACCCACTGGGCACGCCTCATCGAACTGCTCTACGCTGCCGAGCGCTGGGTTGAATTAGCCACCGATCCGGAAATCACCAGTGACAATTTCCGTACCATCCCAACCGAAAAACCGACCGAAGGAGTGGGGATTGTCGAAGCTCCGCGCGGCACGCTAACCCATCACTATTGGACGGATGAGCGCGGCATTGCTACACGAGTTAATCTCATCGTCGGCACAACCAACAACTACGCTGCAATTCAGATGTCTACCAATAAGGCAGCCCGCAACCTGATCAAAGGTGGAAATGTCAACGAAGCTTTGCTCAACATGGTTGAAATGGCATTCCGGGCTTACGATCCTTGCTTTGGCTGTGCCACCCATACCCTGCCGGGCAAAATGCCTTTGGAGGTAATTATCCGAGACGCAAACGGCGAACCTATTCGCGAGCTGAAACAAAACATCTAAATTTAGAGGGTGGAGGATAGAGACTATCCTCCACTTTTCTTCTCTCTATGACCAATCAAATTCGCACACGGATTATTGGGCTTGGGAATCCAATCTTGGGAGATGATGGTATTGGCTGGAGAGTAGCTGAACTGCTTGAGAAAGAAATATTGGATCAAAAAAACCGGTTTCCGCATCTCCTCATCGATATCCAAAAGTTTAGTTTAGGCGGTTTATCCTTGATGGAACAAATGATCGATACCGATGCTGTCATTTTGATCGATGCCATCCAGACTGGAACCCAGCCCATCGGGAGTGTTTCCAAATTGAATTTAGATGATGTCCCAGATCTTTCCGCAGGTCATATGGCATCTGCCCACGACACCAGTTTACAGAACGCTCTTCAAGCTGGAAAACTAATGGGCGCTAATTTGCCCAATATCGTGTGGATTGTTGCTATCGAAGCGGAAAAAGTTTATGAATTCTCCGAACAACTTACCCCATCTGTCGAGCAAGCCATCCCGCTGGCTTGCCAAGCTGTTTGGGAATATCTTACAGAATTGGAGGAAAAAAGATGATCTCTCCGGAATTGTTACGACGCTTCCCCTTTTTCGCTAACCTTACTGAGCAACAACTTGCATCTTTAGCTATGATTGGAGAAGAAGTTGAATTCCCGGCAGGACAACTGGTCGTCGAAGAATGTCAAGAAACCGATGCTCTATATTTGCTCACTGAAGGAACAGCAGATATATTCTTTACCATTCACGACGATAAAACGAACACGACCCGCCACTTTGCCGTTGGCGAGATTACCGCCGGCGATCCGTTTGGAATCTCGGCTTTGATCGAGCCTTACGAGCATTCTTCAAGCGTCAAGGCGCAAACCGATTGCCGAGCGATTAAGCTGGATGCTGTTCAATTACGAGAGCTTGTTGAACACGATCCAGCATTAGCTAAAGTGCTTCTCAAACAGATCGTCAAAGCTGCTCTGGATCGCTTGAACAATACCCGCATTCAATTGGCTGCAGCTTGGGCATAGGAAAGCATCCTCTGAAAGAAAGTCCCCTAGCAGGTTACCCGTTTCCTGTTCAAGGAGTGGATTGATGGTCACAAAAGAAGATTTACTGTATCGCATGGTCTTCACTCTCAAAGATGGCGCAAGGGTCTTGATCAGACCTCTGGTGAAAGAAGATAAACAAGCGCTTCTAGACCTTTTTCTCAACGTTTCTTATGAAGATCGCCGATACATGCGTCATAACGTCAATGACCCTGAAGTCGTCTCTTCCTTTGTTGATAACTTGGATTATGATCGCATCTTCCCCATGGTTGCTGTTGTCAACGATCGCATCGTTGGAGATGCAACGCTCCACTTCAACACAGGTACTGCTAGGCATCGGGGTGAATTGCGCATCTTTCTCGCCAAAGATTTCCGTGGGCGGGGTTTGGGCAATAAACTCGTTCAGGCAATCACCGAAATTGCCAAACGACGCAGTTTATACATGCTCGAAGTACAAATTGTGCGCGATCTGACAAGCGACATCAAAGCACTAGAGCGACTTGGTTTTGAAACGGTGTGTATCTTTGAAGATTATTTTATGCTCCCTGATGGCGAACTCAAGGATATCGTCCACATGATCAATCGCATTCGACCGCCAGTCAGCGAGTTTTGATGAAATTGCCAATTGTGCTCCTGTGACTAAGAGCCTTTCCCTCATTCCCAGCCCCTAAAGGGCAAGGGGAGTCTCACCCCTCTCCCAGTGGGAGAGGGGTAGAGGTGAGGGAAAAACACCTCACATAACCACCTACCCTGAATGGCTTAGCGGTTATAAAACCAATTATAAGCAAAATAACCGCTGCCTGAAGTGGATTGAATGCGAACAGCAATTGGGGAAATGCCCTTCAGGCTCTTGGGAATTTTCACCTTGATATTTTGAGTCCCTCCAGCTCCGCTTGAGAAAGAAGCCACCTCGACACCCTTCACGCCCTTCGTGCCAAATTTACCCATTAGCACTTTAAATTGATCGTTTTTGGGGAGATTATACATTTGAAGAATAATATACTTATCCTTAACCACTTTGGTCACCGAGATTGTCGGGTGGCCTTTATATCCAGAGGTATAAGGCCCGCCCGTTCCAAACTTTGCTGGAGAATTGTAGAACCAGTTATAAGCGTAATATCCCGAACCGGTTGTGCTTTGGAGACGAATGGCAATTTGACGTTGTCCTTTGAGCGCGCTTGGCACTGCAAAGGTTGCTGTGAAGGAACCGCCAGCGCCGGAAGAAATTGTATCCACGACAATTCCCTTGATGCCTTTTGTGCCGATTTTATTCATCATCACATTGAAGGTGTCATTGGCGGGAAAGTTATAAGCCCGAATAGTAACCGACGTATCCGGCACAACACTGATAATGTAAAAGTACGGGTAACCGGAATAGGCTGACGCTGTAGAAGGATTCTTCCCTCCTAACCCAGCAAAAGACAGTATACTTACCATCAGCAAGACTATGGCGATGGTAATTCGCTTTGCCTTCATAATTACTCTCCTTTAGAACCTAAATTGACTGATCAAATGCCTATCAACATTGTACATAAAATAATTTACATTAAACTATACGATTTTGCAAGGATTTTAGCATATCCAATTCGACCTATTGACCAGGAGAAGCTTCAATGAGTACCCTTAACCAATATCAAATCTTCGACATTCTCAATCGGCCTCGACCCTTATGGTTGGTAAAGGTTGATTTATCCGACTTAACCCTTATTTCTGTCGATCTGACAAATAGCAATCTAAGCTTGGCGAACTTGTCTAAAGCAGACTTAAACTATGCCATTTTGATAAACTGCAACCTGACAAAGGCAAATCTGACTCTTGCCAACCTTTTTGAAGCCAATCTAACAACGGCAATCTTGAATGGAGCAAACTTCACCCGATCCAACTTGACTCGTGCCAATCTTTCCAAATGTGAGTTGCAAGAAGCGATCCTCGTAGAGGCTAATCTGTCTCGCGCCATTCTTTCAAAGTCCAATTTACAAAGGGCAAACCTGAGTACCGCCACACTAACCCGCGCCGATCTGAGCAAATCAAATTGCACTGGAGCCAATCTAAACAACGCTATTCTACAGAGAGCAAACTTATTTGAAGCAGACCTATCGAACGCATCATTGCGCAATGCGGACCTGAGATGGGCAGACTTAACCGCTGCAAACTTGCGGGATGCAGACCTAACCAACGCCAATCTGGAGGGCGCAGACTTAACCGATGCGATCCTCCCTGAAATTGTGATAAAATGACTAAAAATATCTAATTTGCTTAATCCAAAAACGAACCTTTTTCTCCATAGCAAGCATTTCTGCTAAATCCATGACTTTAACGGTGCATCCTTTCCTCCCTGTTTCCATCTTAAGGGTTCAGGAAACGCAATCTGAACAAGAGGAAATTGCGGTTGTCAACGAAATCTCTCTTACTCTAACCGTAAACGGAGAAGAATGGCTTTCTTTTATGTGTACTCCCATTCATCAAATTGAGCTTAGTATCGGTTTTCTTTACAATGAAAACATTATCAATAGTATAGAAGAAGTCGTAGACGTTCGTTTATGCGAATCGGGAGACAACGTCGATGTATGGTTATCCTCTAGTCCCAAAAAGCCATCTTTGTGGGCGCGTACATCAGGTTGCTCAGGTGGTTCTTCCTCTCGAATCCATTCGACCCCAAATATAGCACCGAAAATAACCCAACGCTATCCAGCTCAGTTGATCTATGCTTTGGTCGACTTACTTTACCGTCAGCAATCTCTCTATAAAACAAGCGGGGGAATTCACACTTCGGCGTTATGTGATCGTGAGCGAGTGATTTTCTCGGTGGAAGACATTGGTCGCCATAACACCTTGGATAAACTGGCTGGAATGTTGCTATTGCGTCATCTGCAAATTGACAATAAAATTATCCTGACGACGGGTCGGGTAAGTTCAGAGATGATGCAGAAGGCGATTCGTTTAGGTTGCGAGATTGTGGTTTCGCGCACCTCACCAAGTGCATTAGCGGTTCAACTTGCCCAAGAAAGCGGTGTTACACTGATTGGTTATGCAAAAAGGAATCAATTCAACGTGTATTCTCATCCTGAGCGTCTAGACCTGTAAAATCTATCTCTTGGAGGCAATCATGAGAAAATTCATCGCTGCTATCGATCAGGGCACAACAAGCACCCGCTGCATTTTGTTCGATCAAGAGGGGAGAATCGAAGCTGTTGATCAAAAAGAACATGAACAAATCTATCCTCAACCCGGCTGGGTCGAGCACAATCCGCTTGAGATTTGGACTCGCACGCAAGAAGTCATCCAAGGAGCACTCCAAAAGGCAAAAGTGGAAGCTCAACAAATCGCTGCTGTCGGGGTCACCAATCAGCGTGAGACAACCATTCTCTGGAACCCTAAAACAGGCGAACCTTATGCCAACGCCATTGTTTGGCAAGATACACGCACAAAACCAATTTGCGATCAGCTTGCCCAAGAGGGTGGACAAGATCGCTTTCGGGAGAAAGTTGGGCTGCCCCTAGCGACCTATTTTTCCGGACCGAAGATCAAATGGTTGTTCGATCATATTCCCTCCCTGCGTGCTGAAGCTGAAAAGGGTAATGTTTTATTTGGCAATATTGACACTTGGATCATTTGGCAACTTTCGGGAGGAGCCAATGGCGGCGTTCACATCACCGATGTGACTAACGCCAGTCGGACAATGCTGATGAACCTCAAGACGCTCGATTGGGACGCTGAAATCCTTGAGACGATGGATATCCCCCGCCAAATTCTTCCTCGCATCGTTCCCTCAAGCCCCCTTGAACCTTATGCCTATACCCTTCCCAATGGTCCTTTTGGTGGTTCGATTCCAATTTGTGGCGATGTGGGCGACCAGCAGGCAGCGCTCATCGGGCAGACATGTTATGAAGTCGGAGAAGCCAAGAATACCTACGGTACGGGCTGCTTTATGCTAATGAACACAGGCAGTCAAATTGTTCACTCAAAAAAGGGGTTGCTAACCACCCTGGCCTATCAGATTGGCAATTCTCAGGCAACCTATGCTTTAGAGGGCTCTGTTGCGATTACGGGTGCTCTTGTGCAGTGGTTGCGAGATAATTTGGGTATCATTTCTTCTTCTCAGGAGGTTGAAGCCCTGGCGCGCACCGTTGAGGATAACGGCGGGATTTATTTTGTCCCGGCATTCTCTGGCTTGTTTGCGCCTTATTGGCGTTCAGATGCGCGTGGGGTGATTGTCGGCTTAACTCGCTACGTCAACAGGGGTCACCTAGCTCGAGCTGCACTGGAAGCAACAGCTTTTCAAACCAAGGAAATTCTGGAGGCAATGCGCCAAGACTCAGGGGTGGAATTAAGATCTCTAAAAGTAGATGGTGGAATGGTGCGCAATGAACTCTTAATGCAGTTTCAAGCCGACATTCTCAATGTGCCAGTGATCCGCCCAGTCATTACTGAAACAACCGCCTTAGGGGCTGCCTTTGCTGCCGGATTATGCGTTCAATATTGGTCAAGTGTGGACGATCTCCGTAAACACTGGCAAGTGGATAAAGTTTGGCAACCAACGATGAGCGAGGAAGAGCGTCAACGACAGTACCGTTTCTGGCTAAAAGCTGTTGAACGCAGCTTTGATTGGGCGTAAGGGAAACAAATTATGATCCAAGTCGTTACAGACACAACCGCCGTCGTATCAAGAGAGGACATCGCAAAATACAACCTCATCGTTATCCCTCAGATTATTAACATCGATGAAGAAACCTTTCTCGAGGGAATTGAAATCGATGTCCCTCAATTTCTTGCCAAATTGAAAACCGCCAAAACTCTTCCTAAAACAGCCGCGCCGCCTCCTGAATTATTCGCTAAAGAGTTTGCGCAGTTCAACGACAAAAATACTACGATACTTTGTATCCATCCTTCATCGGAAGTGAGTGGAACAGTGCGTTCGGCAACACTGGCAGCGCAAGACTTTCCCCATTTGGATATCCGTGTCATTGACACGCGGCTGATCGCCAGTCCCCTGGCTACGTTGGTATTGCTAGCTGCTCAATGGGCAGAAAGTGGAGTCCCTGCCGATGAAATTGTAGCTCGAATTTACGAAATGATCCCCCGCTGCCATATTTTCTTCATGGTTGATACCCTTGAATATCTTGCAAAGGGCGGACGGATCGGCGGTGCAGCAGCGCTTTTAGGTTCAGTGCTCCAGATCAAGCCCATTCTGACCTTCCGGGATGGTCGAGTAGAAGCTTTTGAAAAAGAACGCACCTACAAAAGAGCTTTTGAGCGCATGGTTACCCTCACTTTGGAAAGAATCGACCAAGGAAAAGAGTGTTACTTGACCGTGATGCACGCCGGCGTTGAAGAACAAGCTCATGAACTAACCCATCGATTATCAACCGAACTTTCAATACCCAATATCCCGATTTACGAAATGCCTCCGGCAATTATTACTCATGCAGGTCCGGGAATCATCGGCGTTGCATTTTTTACCTAAGCCTGCGAAAGAGTGGCTGTGCTAAGTCAACTCATTGATCAGTGGCTCTCCGATCCTTCTATCTCAGAAAACATTGTCTCTCGCAAACATTTTCCTGCTTCGGACAGGAAAATGTTTGATTTTCCGGAATGGCTCGCTCCATCTCTGGTGCATGCGCTGCGTGACCATGGCATTCGGGGTCTCTACCAACACCAATTTGCTGCACTCCAAGCGGTTCAGGCTGGCTCGCACATCCTAACGGTCAGCGGTATCGCAAGCGGAAAATCCTTAACTTATCAGATTCCCATTCTCAACTTGCTCTTAGAAGACCAACAGAGCAAGGCGCTCTTAATTTTCCCGACCAAAGCCCTTGCTCACGATCAGGGAGAAAAGTTAAGAACTCTTGTTTTCAAGACGCAGTCCCCCTCCCTATCTCAACCCTTGGTGATTGCCCAGTATGATGGGGATACGCCTGCTTCCATTCGCCCTCGAATAGTCGAAAAGGCTCGAATTTTACTCACCAATCCCGACATGCTGCATCAAACCATCCTGCCTCGCCATTCACGCTGGGCGCATTTCTTTAGCAGCTTGAAATACATCGTCTTGGATGAAATTCACGTTTACCGTGGCGTATTTGGTTCCCATGTAGCCAATATTTTGCGGCGCCTAAAGCGCATTGCTTCTCATTATGGAGCAACGCCGCAGTTTATTCTCACCACAGGGACGATTGATGCCCCCGAAAAATTTGCCAAGAGTTTGATCGAAGAACCATTAGTCAAAATCGAAGCTCAGGATAGCCTATATTGTGAGAAGGAGCTTTGGATTTATAACCCACCAATGCTGAACTCGGAACTCAACATACGTCGTCATCCTTTTGAAGATGCTATCCGTTTTGCCGCCGATTCTCTTTCCGGTGGAACTCACGCCATTTTATTTTGCCGCAGCCGTAAAGCAGTCGAATTCCTGCTCATCCAGCTTAGGCAAAAGTCCAACCATCTAGTCCTCGATGTAGAAACACTTATCCGTAGCTACCGTAGCGGTTACCTACCGGAACTGCGGCGTCAAATAGAACAAGACCTGCGCTCTGGCAAGGCTAAGTGCGTCATTGCCACCAATGCACTAGAGCTGGGGATCGATATCGGTGGATTAGATATTACCCTGATCCTAGGTTTTCCCGGTAGCATCGCTTCAACTTGGCAACAGTTCGGTCGCAGTGGGCGCAGTGGTAAAGCATCCTTAGGAATTCTGATTCTCTCGAATGATCCTCTCGACCAATATCTGGCTCAACATCCTGCCTTTTTGTGGGACTCTAATCCTGAACAGGTGATCATTAATCCCGATAATCCCCTGATTTTGCTCTCCCATTTACGTTGCGCTCTTTATGAGCTTCCCATTTCGTGCCAAATACCCCAATTTGGGAATGCTCCTAAAGAACTGCTTTTTGCTTTGCTCAACAGCCTTGCTCTAGAGGGATGCGCCATAGAAGGGAAAAAAGATTATTACTACAGTGGTACAACGTCGCCTCATTCTTTCTCTATTCGTTCGACCTCCGATCAAACAGTTCAGCTTGTTCTCCAGGAGGGCGACCGAATTTTTCCAATTGGAACCGTTGATTCTGATAGCGCGGATTGGATGGTTCACCCCGGCGCAATTTATCTTCACGAAGGAAACCCATATCGGGTAGAAAGCCTTGATTTGGAACGTCGAATTGCCACCCTGAAAACTGCTAGCCTTGAACAGCTTACGCAACCCTTGATGCAAACAAAAGTTGTGTTCCTAAATCAAAAAGAGAGGAAAATCCTCACATCCCCAAGCGGGTATAGCTATCAGATCGCTTATGGTCAGGTAGAATTAAGTCGCAAGGTTGAAGGGTATCTTGTTTTGGATGGGCATAGTCACTTGATGGTCGAGAGAAAACTTTTGGATTTGCCCCCTCGCACGCTCTCAACCATGGCATTCTGGCTAACGCTTAGCAACGAATTGGTTGAGGCGCTTCGTCGGCAGGGTGACTGGACAAACGATCCCAATCAATATGGATCAAATTGGGAAGAGCAAAAGCGCCTAGCTCGCCAACGGGATCAGTACCGCTGTCAATTGTGTGGTGTCCTCGAAAAGGATAAAGCGCACCATGTCCATCACAAAACCCCTTTTCGCAGCTTTCTCGATCCCTTCGAGGCAAACCGTTTAGAGAATTTAATCACATTGTGTCCGTCTTGTCATCGCAAATTAGAAGAAACCGTGCGCTTCCAAAGTGGTTTGGCAGCCCTTGGTTATGCCTTCACCCACATTTCTCCTTTGTTCGCTCTTTGCGACAGGCAGGATTTAGGAGTCGCAATCGACTCTAGGTTTGTTTGGTGCCAGAATCGCCCAACCATCCTAATCCATGAGCAAATTCCCGGTGGTGTTGGCTTAGCCTATCGGCTTTACGAAATTGCCTTATCGTTATTTTCAACAATCGTAAGACATATCCGCGCATGTCCCTGTTCAGAAGGCTGTCCTTCTTGCACAGGCCCAATTGCTGAGAGTGGAAGTGGCGGTAAAAGAGAAGCCTTGGCCTTACTCGAAAAGCTTGTGACCTAATCATGGATGATCTACAACGATACCTGCAATCCTTGGGCATTCCTCAACCAAAGCGGGAAGTTAATCCTCACTACACTAGACCTATCCAGCAAGTTCCATTTCCGAATGCGACCGCTATAACCAATCCTTATGGGTTTGTTTATCTGATCCACGAAACTTTGCCAACGGCGGGCACGCTTCAATCTCGCGAAATTCCGCCTGAAATTCTGAAATGGTTAGGTATTGAGACCCTAGTTGAACCTTTCGTCAACGAGGATTTTCTTTTCGTCGATGTCGAAACCAGCGGCGCCTACCCAGGCGCTGGCGTGATTTGTTTCTTGGTAGGGATTGGGCAATTACTCGAAAATGAAATCCGCCTTTCGCAATACTTGATTCTCCACCCAGAAGATGAATTTGCCCAATTGACACAATTGGAGGAAATCTTTCTAACCGTCAAGGGGCTGATGACCTATAACGGCAAGAGTTTTGACCTGCCGTTGCTGCAATCTCGCTATCAATTCCACCAGATTCCTTTACCTACCAAAAATTTGTTGCATATTGACTTGTTGCATCTCTCCCGCAAGATTTGGAAAAATCACCTTCCGAGCCGAACGTTGAGAATCATGGAAGCCCACCTTTTGGATATTGAGCGCTCGGTAGATGACATCCCCGGCTGGATGATTCCCGCTATTTACCGTGATTTTTTGGTTACTCGGGATGCATCCTTTCTGCTCCCCGTTCTTTATCACAATAAAATGGATGTCTTCTCCCTAATCCATTTATACCTCCATATAGCTCAGCTATTCGTGCACCTTCCGGTGGTTTCACCCGACAATGCAGAAACCATATTCCAATTGGCAAATTTTTACCAATCTATCGGCGAGTCCACAAAAGCCATCAATGCTTATAGCGCTTGTCGAAATTGCTTAGAAGGTCCCTCAAAAATCCATCTGCTAGAGAACTTAGCCTTGCTGTACAAAAAGCAAAAGCACTTTGAAGAGGCAGTTAAGGCATGGCAAGAAGCAGCGAATTTGGGGAGCTTGAACGCCCATCTTGAACTGGCAAAATACTATGAACGTATCAAGAAAGACCCCATACAGGCAAAGTTGTGGGTAGAGGCGGCGCTGACAATTTTGGACACGAGAAAAATGGATCGTTTTGAGCGGACGAAATGGCAATCGGAGTTACAATATCGCCTAGAAAGAATCAATAAGTCAAAATCGTTTCAGGACTTTGGAAAGGACGATCTATGAGCAAAAACTCCTATTTACAACGACTCTTGGGGGAAAACGAGAGAATTATCCTGATTACGCGACAACATTGGTTCATTTTGGCGAGAAACATCATCGTGGAAATCCTACTTATCCTCGCTGTTTTTGTCGCCTCACTCTTAGCGATACTTCTGCTCAACGTGGCTGCAGTGCTTGTTATCCCGATCGGCTTTCTCATCCTACTGCTCCCGGTTGCCTCGTTGGCGCTGGATGTTGCCAAATGGAGCAATAGCCAATTTGTCTTAACCAACCGCCGCGTCATCCAAATTTCGGGCATCTTCAATAAAACAACTGAAGATAGTTCACTCGAAAAAGTCAACGATGTCAAGATGGTGCAGTCTTTTTGGGGTCGTCTATTTGATTATGGTGATATTGAAATCATGACAGCCAGTGAACTAGGAGTCAACACCTTCCGCCGTATTGCGCAACCTATTGCATTCAAAACCGCTATGTTGAACGCTAAGGAAAAACTCGATCGCGGCGAGGAGTATCGTTCGGAGGACATTCAAAGAGAGGATATTCCAGCTCTTATTGCCAACCTCGATCTACTGCGAAAACAAGGCATCATCACCGAGGAGGAATTCAACCAAAAAAAGAAAGAGTTGCTCTCCCGCTTATGAGGTTTTATGACCCAATATCTCCTTTTCGATTCGCTCACTTGGCCCGAAGTGGCTGGATTGCCCCGAAATTGTCCCATCGTTATGCCTCTGGGAACGGGATTTGACCGTATTAGATTAGCCGAGGCTCTGAACCAGCCGCCCCAGATAGCACTCTTGCCGTCTTTCCCATTCGGTTGGCGAGGCAGCGGCCTACCTGTTCCTGAAAACATCCTGAGGGGATATTTGCAAAATTTGATCAACAGTTTACGGGAGGACGGTTTTACCAATGTCTTTCTGCTTACCCCACCAGACACGAATTTGGCGTTTGGAAATTGGCAGATTGTGCAATCTTATCCCTCCTTTCCAGATCCCCTTTTCTCACTAGAAGATCTTTCCAAAGTCGTTCTGATCCCCATTGGACATACCGAACAACATGGGCATCATTTGCCGCTCTCAACTGATACGATCATTATCGACTCGATCACCTCTCAGGTCATCAATGCCATTCCCGATCGAGCGTGTAAGTTGCCGGTTATGCCCTATGGAGTAAGCACGCACCGCTCATCCTTTGCGGGCACATTGAATGCTGGCGGACGCGCTTTTGAGGATTTTTGGCTTGCTGTGCTCGATGTCTTGGTGCTGCTTGGTTTTACTCGTTTTTACCTCCTGAGTGGCCATGGAGGAAACTGTTCCTTCTTGACCAATGTCGTCAAATATGCTGGCGAAAGGCATCCACACATCTTTTGTGCTACCTCCTATTTATATCTGAGCAGCCCACAGGGGATTCAAATTTTAGAGCAATATCGCCAATCGAGTACTGGGGGAATGGGTCACGCCTGCGAACTTGAGACTTCTCTGATGCTTTTCCTGCACCCCGATCTGGTTCACATGGATCGGGTGGTTGATGAGACCGAATTTATCTCAACCCCTTCTTATTATATGGACTGGGTGGAAGGAGGCTCCCTAATCGCAAACCCTCCTTGGTCGGATGATACCCAAAGTGGCGCTTATGGCGCTGGCAGTCTAGCAACTAAAGAGAAAGGCAAGCTCTGGTTTGAGGCTGCTGTCCAAGAAAAGATCGGTCATGTAATGGAAATTCACGAACAATATCGCCGTCGGGCAGAAAAGAAAAAGCCATGGAATGCAAATCTCATCAAGCCTCTCCCTTCATAGAGCAAATGAGTAGTAGAGATTTCGGCAGGGATTGCCCCAAGCCATAACCATCACTTTTTCAGACAAGTCCATCACCAAGGCAGCGATTGTCTTTTCCCGATCGAATGGATTCTCGAATTCAGTGGCATGACAACAAATAGAACAAGGATAATTCATGTGATCTCTTTGAATCTTTTGCAGCGAGTTTACCGTATGGTTTTCCGTTTCTTTGAGCATTCTCAGGGCACGAGAATAGCGGACATGCGAGCCAATCAACTGGTCTGGGTCTTCCTCAATCGCTTGCATTTTAGGGCTAAGATAATGATTGGTGTGAGCCAAATAGCCGCAGTCATCGTATAAGAGCGCAAAGTTGTTTGCCGAAACTTCGACGTTGTACAATTCTCCACTTTCATGCACAATTAAGTGATTATAGCCGGCCGCCCGATGGGGCGAGATCGCTCTTTGGATTGCCTCACTAATCGTTCTTGCTCCGAGCACAGCTCGGCCCACGACAACGCGCGGAATTCCTACTCTCTTTTCTACGGGATAAACCGTATCACAACACTGAGCGATTCCGGCTTCGTTAAAGCCGATGTTTGGCAATAAACCTCCATAATTCATTGCCAAAAAGGGCGGTTCATCGTCAGTCACAATCTTGACAAGATAAACGTCCTCCTCGTCATTCGGAAACCAATCTTCATTATGGGCGACCAAAACCTTTTGCTTTTCTGTTCTTTGCTGATTGACTGCCAAGCTTGTACATTTGCTCAGATGCAAACGATCCATCACAATGCCCTCAAAAGCATTTAGAGTAAAGACGTCCTCAAAAGAAGAACGGCTACCTTCGGCAATTCCGTACAATTCCTCCAGGTATTGTGGATAAGCATCTTGAACAAAAGGCAGATACTTTCTAGCCTGGATAATAGCTCTATTCCAATTGATTCTTAAGTCGTCTGCTAGCGCGTTTACCAAATCTCGGGCGCTCTCAATGCTGTGATGAATTTCCTGTTGACAGGCTTCCCCGATCTGGGCACCAACCTCACGATGACCCCCTTTTACTTCGACAACCTTAATGGTCCTGTTTATTGGTTTGTCCATATCCTCTTTCCCAATTCGCATTTGAAACGTAGGTGTCGTAATCGAGCAATTTAAGGTTTATAACTCTCACCCAGAGTTGTTTTTGATTGGCAAGCGAAGCCAACTTCTCGTTGACCGCTGCAAGACTTACCTGCGACTCCTCAACCAGAATCCCTTGAGCGCGGTGAGTTCTCACCAGCTCATCGAGCTGATCAACTGTACCTAATATCGGGAGGTCAAAGACCCTTTTCCCAATCCAAGCATTCCCATCCGTTACAAGACCGATTAGATGCACCTTTTGATGCCACTTGCGGGTTAGGTAAGGGACCAAAAACTCCCAACTTTCCTCTGGCGCATAAAGAAGAGCCCGTTCTGCATTCTGCAAGTGCGAGTGAGTTGAAACTTTATCTAACGCTTGAAAAGAGAATCTTGTAACCATCAACCCCAGAAAAAGTGTGGCGCCAAAGATCAAAGTCGCCGATGGGGTAACTATCTGAATTGTTACGATTGGAAACCTGAATAACCAAAGAAGAAAACCAGCCCATAAAGCCGCCTGAACATAACGATAGATATTCTCAACTCGCAAGTGTCTCCAAAGATCACGATATATCTGCACAAGGAAGAAAGCGACATAAGCACTAATGAGGGCGAGCGGCAGAGTTTGGACATAAAACGCCAACTGTTCCGATTGAGGCAAGGAAACACCGAAGGTAACAGCTAAATAATAGCTAAAGGAGATCAAGAAGCTATCGATCAATACTTCAAAGAGGTTGCGTTCCCAAAATGCCTGAATCAGGATTTTCTGCACCTTACTTTCTGGATGACTGTGCTCTATGTCGGTGATTTTTATTCCAGCTAAATAGGTTGTGAAAATCAACAGGAAAATCACGATGATTGGCAAGAGAATTAAGCTAAGGGTGTAATTCAAGGACTCAACGACAATGGCAGTAATTCCTCCAAGCAGCGCAATGGCATACAACACCCACAGGGCTTGTCTTTCGGATAAGCCGAAAGCGATCAAGCGGTGGGACGTATGATCCCGTCCACCCTTGAAGGGCGATTCGCCACGCATCCAACGCGTAACCGTCACGAAAAGAGTGTCGGCTAAGGGCAAGGTAAATAGCAAGGTCGGCACACCCATGATGGCAAAAACATTTGAAGCCTGGGGTTGACGGGCGATAGCTAACAATGCCAAAGTAAAGCCAAGAAATTGGCTTCCACTATCGCCCATGAAAATCTTTGCTGGCGGATAATTTAAGACTAAGAACGCCAAGAGGGAGCCACCCAAAGCTGAGCAGAATAGGACCATATCAGAATCAGCAGAGTCCCAGAAAAAATATCCCATTACGACGCAAACCATGAAAGAAATTCCCGCCGCCAAGCCATCCATGTTATCCAGCAAATTCAATGCATTTGTGATGGCAACCAACCAAAACAAAGAAAGCGCACTGTTTAAGACCTGAGCGAGAAACGTTTCTCCCAAACGAGGGGTGAAAAAATTTGTCGTATATCCAGAGAAGATTGCAATACTGGCAGCGATCAGTTGAGCCATCAGCTTAACGGCTGGTGTCAGAGGTTTAATGTCGTCAATCAATCCAAATAAAAAGATTAGAACAGAGCCGATCAAAAGCGTCAATGGAAAGGGATCTGTTTTTTGGGGGGTCAAGAAGTAAGCAATTGAGAACACCACCATCGTTCCGGCAAAGATGCCAACGCCTCCAAATTTTGGCTTCGGAGAACGATGCCAGCGATCCCATCGAGGCTGCTCAACGATCTTCCGATGG
Organism: uncultured Anaerolineales bacterium; assembly: GCA_937928795.1. Lineage (GTDB taxonomy): Bacteria > Chloroflexota > Anaerolineae > Anaerolineales > UBA4823 > NAK19. The sequence goes on along the minus strand of CALFWB010000003.1, from coordinate 22,128 downwards.
GTTAAGAAGCGGATCAAGAGGATCAGTAGAAAGAATGAGAAAATAAATGCGATGAAAGAAGAAGCCAAGTAAATCATTCGGACCGCTGCAGAATCTGAGCAATAAAATCTTCAATGGCTTGCGTCTGATCGGGTGGACAAATTTTCAAAGCATTTTGCGCATGCAAGAGAGCTTTATCTTGTTGCCCATCTTGAAAATATAACTGAGCTAAAGTCTGTTCATATTTCCAATTTTCTGGGTCGGTTGAGCTAAGGCTTAACACGTTCTCCAGAGCATCGATTGCCTGAGTAGTCAATCCAGCTTCTATGGCGAGTTGGGCTGTCATAAGGAAATAGGTTCGTTTGCTATTAAGATCCTCGCTAATTGTTGCAGCTTTATGATAATTCGATATGGCTAATTCGATGACACCTTTCCGCTCAGCACTATCCGCCATTCGCGCCGCCTTTAATCGATAATACTCTCCAAACAAATAAGAAATCCAGTCATAAGTTGGATCCAATTCGTAGGCTTTCATTAGCTTAGAAAGGGCTTGATCGTGAGTTTTTTCATCGGACATGAGTAGAACAGCCCATTCTCCCCAAATTCTCGAGTTGTTTGGACTCAGAGAGACGGCTTGCGCAAAGTATTGATCCGATTCCAGTAATCTCTGTTCTTTTAAGTATTCATCCTGAGTAAATAACGACCACTGACTATAGAGACGGGCTAAATTGGCAGTGTGATCCGTATTCAAAGGGTTCAAAGAGCGGGCCAGCATCAGATCAGACTTGGCTTGGGAGAACATTTCCTCCTGTTGGGATATGTCCCTAAGCTCCCGAGCGTTTTCCAAGTAAGCTCGACCGAGAAATAAGTAGTAATAATCTTCTCTTGGCGCCAACTCAATCGCATGGCGATAGATTTGGATAGCAACTGGCCAAGAACCGGGTTTTGAAAAGGATTCCCCCAATTTGAAAGCAATATCTGCCTGGATCACGCGGATATTACTTTGGTAGATCACGATCAGGCTGAGCAAGAAACAAAATATACCGCCGATGATCGAGCGCTGATTTCCAAAACGGGTAATAGATAATGCGATCTTGTCTGGATTGATCAAGACATAGATCAGCATTAAGAAAAAGATGAAAAGATAGATGTCAACCAGCAATCCTTCGTATTGGCGAATCCGATCGAGTATCTCTTGGACATTGCTGATTTGGTTTGCAACAATTGCTGCTAACAAGCTGGCATGAATGATCCAATAGAGAAGAGCAACGCTCAGACTAAAACCCAATACCCTGATCCAGCGAATGAGTGTACTTCGATGATCGTGCTGGGAATTTTCTTCTCCAGTTAAAAGCATGGACGAGAGAATCCATGCCAGAGAAATCACAATCAAGATTCCATTGGACTGAAAGGTCGCTTCTTTTTGCACCTCGGTGAATGATTTCCAAATGATTTGGAAGGTCGAGCTGCCCAGTTCGGTTGCATTCATGAAGTTATAACCAAGGACAAACATAATCATTGCAACAATAATCCCAAGCATCAGGTCAGATCGAAGATCAAGATCCGCTACTCCAGTTTTGTTTCTAATTTCAGAAAGACCTGCTCGCTTTTTCCGCTTGCTGCTCGTTTCCGGTTTATGCTCCAAAACTTCCTCATCGGCAATTTGTCTAGTTCTATCTGCTCCGCCGACCAGCAAGACGACCATAGCCGCCATGACCCAAAAGTAAGTTCTGGTAGAGACAATAGCAATCCCAAAATTGATCTCAACCAAATGAGCTAAAAGGGCGGATAGGAGCGAGATCATCAAAATCGATTCGCTAGGTGGTTCTTTTATCTCATATGTTGGATTCAGGACCAAGATTTTCAAGGACAAATAACCAAACAAACCAGCAATCATCCCCATCGGGAAGGCGATTCCGAAATAGGCATAGCCGCGCCACAAGATAAACGCAATAGAAAAGATCACACCACATGAGGTGGTTGCTATCCAAAAGCCTTTCTTTTCACGCCCATTCTGGATGAGGTCTAATTCTCGATATCCGTAGTAAAACAGACTAAGAAACAAGCCGACATACACGATAAAACCTAAACCGCCGGTAATGATCAAGGAGTCCCATGTTTCATTGTGAGATCGATCGGGTGAGGCATTGCGCCTTTCAACTTGGGTCAACTCTGGCACGTAAAAGCGGTTGTAGGCGACATACATCGTCTCTGGACCATAACCAATGAAGGGACGCAGCCAATTAAAGACATCTTTCCGCCCATCGGGATACTCTAGGGGAGGATGCCAGCCATAAAGCTTAACCGCACCTTGCCAAATGTATGTACGCACCCGCGCGTTGTTGCTTTGTGGGTCTAATAATTGACCAAAACGGCCTATAGAAGGATGTTGTTTCAAGCTCTCAAACGGGCTTTGCGGCAAATTGAACACAGTCAAAAAGATCAGCACCAAAATTGAAACTGCTATGATAGCCAAGCCATAAGTGCGCTTCTTTGTGATGGCAACTAAACAGATCGCAAAGAAAAACAAGCTCGCTAGCCAACCCAACGCCGGACCGCGGCTGCCACTAAAGTATAGGGCAACAACCTGAAGTAACGCAATAAAGACATAAGAGGTCGCCAGTAGAAAATCTCTGAGCTGAAAGACAGCGCTTCCAAGCATACGCTGAAAACTCTCGAAAATTCTCCCTAGTGTCAGGGGGAAGACCATGATCAAGTAGGCTGCCACAAAAATTGAGTTGCCCATTGTCGAAGCGATGCGCACCGATACATCTCCGCCCCACGGAATCGGATCGATCTTATACCGCTGAATCAGCCCATAAACAGCCACCGGCAAGCTGACTGCAACCATCACTGTCACCATGCGCCGAATCTGGTTGGCAGTCGGACGGTTAAAGACCATGGACAAAAAAAGCACAATGTAAGAGTAAGTTGTAAAGGTGCCCTGCAATCGTTGGTAGGAACCCCATAAACTGACAGAGGGGGCTACAGAGATCAGGGTTGAAATCAGATAATTGGAGATAAGCGCAATGACAGGAATCAGTAACGGAGTTTGAAGGATCCCTCTGATGGAGATGCCAAACGTTTTTTCGTTGACCGTTGCCTCCAAGGCTTTAATAATCCAACTGACCAGCACCAGCAGAGAGATAGAACGCAACAAAGCGATCTTATCTGGTTCAAAAATGCGGCTGGAGAAAACATTGAAAAATAATGGAGTAGTAATCAGTGCAGCGATCCACCCAATTTCCATCATTCGATTGGCGTAGAAAGTTAGTTTTGTCATGGTTAACCTTTTTTGCTATGAATATTCTAGCTGAGAATCTCATTCGCGTGGTATTTGAATAAAACCAAGTTCAATTTCTTGGTGACAAGCGTTTGGGGTGAACTGACTCAACGTTGCCAAATCAACCCTCTTTCCTTCGTCAAAAAGAGCGGCTAGCCCTTCAATTGAGTAATCTGCGGCGTTTCCTGAACGATTGTGCGACTGATCCTGCTGTACTTTGTTCAGTGGAACACAAAACGCCACAGAGGATGAGTAACAAATTAACTTAGGGTATCTTCTAGCAAACCACCTTTTCAACGATGCCATTTTGCTCTCTAAGGTATTCGGCGAGGTGAAGTGCAGCGATGCGATAAGCGCAACCAGTAAGGACGAGCGATAGAGCGTACCTGATATTTCAAGCGGATAGCCAAAGTCGTGTTCAGCATTTTCCCAATCAAAGTGTAAGATTTTCGGATTAAGTTCGTCCCGAATAAACTCTGGAGTTTTTTGAGGTGTATCTCTCATATAACAATATCGAATGTTCTCTCCCAATCTTAAAGAAAACCCAATCGCAAGTGGATTCCTTTCTAACACCTCGATAATCTCTCTAAAGTCTAAGGGACGAATGAAGAGATTATCGTCAACAGTTAACAACCAGTAATGACCAGTACTCCATGACGAAAGTGGAAGCCATCCGAGCCTTATACCGAGTTTTGATAAGGTTTTCATAATCAGTTCGGCTATAGAACGTCGCCAAAAACAACCAAAGCCATTGATGTTGGCAAAAATACCAAAAACTATCCTTGCAAAGGGATGAGTGATTGTCTCAGTAATAATTTTGATCAGGTCTTTCCTAAAATCCCTTTCTTCAATAAACTTGACTTGAGGGTAATCCGGAATCAATTGTTTATATTGGCACAAAAACCTCGGAGATGAAACTCGATACAAGACAGACAAAGATGCAATTTGGTCCTGATTTGCGTGAATCAGTAGGGAACGCAATGTCGCGTCCAATTGTAAGGCACGGTCTCTACTAAAGATGAGGATATGGACTTTTTTCATTGGCTATTTTACATGAATGTTCAGAGCCTTAAGCACTTCCTCTGCCCGACACGAATAACGGTGGCGTTCAATAACAGCTCGATGACCTGCTTTGCGAAACCGGAAATTGAAGTCAGAATCTTCTAAGGCTAAATGAACTATTTCATGAAACTCCGCTTCATTTTTCGGGATAGGTAACTCATCTTCTGAGAACCACTCTCGATAGCTAGGAACTGCGTCGGTTACTGCAAATCCTCCACTTCCAAGCACTTTAAAAACCCGTTCGTTTTGGTCAACGTTCATAACTTCAACATGGGGTTCGTTGATCACCGGAGAGACCTTTGCCTGTCGGTAAAGGGATGCCTCCCGCTCAATGGGCAATAATCCCCCGTATTTTCCATAGGGCCACTCTGTATATCCAAATACCGTTAGGTTATTTTCATATTTTGATAAGTAACGATCAAGTTGTCGAGCTTTATATTTCCAATAGCCCCCCACAAAGGCTAGAGCAATATTCTCGAATTCCGGGTCATAGACGGGGTTTTCAGGATATGCAATTTCATCCCAAGCGAGTGGAAAAGAGAACAGCCTTACTCCATGTTTCATCCATCCCTCAGAGAACTCAAAACTGGAAGAGGGAGAAGTCGTGAAGACAAAAGATGGCTGCGAATTAAGTACCCTTTGTCTGATCCACTCTGGACTAGATAGATCGGCAAATTGGTTTTCCATGTAAAACTTCTTTTCCCCTTGAAACCAAGGATTAACCCATACGATGTGAGTTGTCTTCTTCAATATCTTGAGATTCTTTGATGTTAGGTATCGATAGTCCGATTCGGTTATCCAGCAGATGGGTTGATGAAAGCTCGGTAGATGTTGATAAAGGTCGAGGATGCTCACAATTCTATAGGGAATACCAATTTTATTAAAGCCATTACACCAACCTAGGCGTGCCATCCGAGATGCATTAGGCACTCTCTGATCAAATTCGGGACTTACAATCATTACAAATGTGATGGGATGGTCGTTATTTGCCGACTGCGGGAACTGATCTAGGATCATCGGTCTAGTGGACTTTCCCCTAAGCATTCGCTTGAGAAAGGTCCAGTAAGGGTAAAAACTCCCAATTGTTTTTGATGGTATCATAAGAACAATGCTATTAAGGATTATAAAGCAACTTTCGATACACGGGCGAGGATGACTTTAAGTTTGTCGGTTATTATCTGCACAAAAGATCGGCCGGACGATCTACAAGAATGCATTGCATCAATTTTGAGGGGAATAAGACTACCCCAAGAATTGATTGTCATTGATGATGGGAATCTAGACCCAAAGCTCGTTCAAGATATGCTCAAGAATTTCAACATCAATTTCCAATATCGTAGAAAGAGTCCTCCGAATGTGAATATTTCCCGGAATTTAGCCGCTACGTTAGCAACCGGGGATATTCTAAGTTTCCTTGATGACGACGTAATTCTCGATCCAAATTATTATTCATCGGTTATGCGGGCTTTTGAAGAGGATTACGAACAGCGAATTGCTGGCATTACTGGAGCGATCAAAATTTACACTCACCCATTAAAACGTGCCTTCTTGAGATTTTTCGGTTTGGAGAGCAATCAACCAGGCAAAGTGCAGTCGTGTGGAGCAGTGACTTTGGTACGGGCGGGCGAAATTCATCAACCGACTAAAGTAGATTGGCTTTCTGGATGCAATATGAATTTTCGCCATTGGGTACTAAGACAATATCGGTTCGACGAGCAAGATTCCGGTTATATCTGGGGAGATGACCGGGACTTCACCTACCCACTTAGCAAGAAATACACTTTGATCGCCTTGCCGGATGCTATCTTAGTTCATAAAAAATCTGCCATCAGTCGGCCTGCTGCTAAAAACCTCGGACGAATGGAGATCTTTCACCTGGGGCGTTTTTTTGTTGCGCACCTATCCTACTACATGAAGAATTGGTTTGCCCTCAGTTGGGCATTTTTGGGCATTATGACCAAAAATGTTTTGGGGGTTTTCAATTCCTATAAGGGATTGGCAAGCTTCCTCCAATTTTTAGGAAACATTGAGGGACTGTTTCAGTTCGTTACTTACCTGAGAAGGAAGTCATGACAAGTTATCCAAGCGTTGATTGGCTAATTACCCAGATGAAAATTGTCGGTGGGGTTGAACGATATGTCTATTGGCTCGCTTGTGAACTTGCCCGCAGAGGGTGGAATATTCGCTTAATAACCATTGTAGATGATAACAAGTTATCAAACCAGCTTAGACACCAGGGGATACCCGTGTTTTCCCTATCTGCAAGATCGAAAATTGATTTTGCTGTCTGGAAAAGGCTGGAAGATTTCTGGAGGGAGAAGAAACCCCATATTCTCCACACCCATTTGTTTCATGCTGGGATTCTTGGCCGTCTGGTGGGTAAAAAGGTAGGGATTAGGACTATCTTATGCCATCAAGGAGGACCAGAAAACAATCGGTCACTACTCCGAACTCTTCTCGACAGTTGCACCAGTCGCTTTGTTGACCGTTATATTGTCCCCTGCAAGGCTGTTGAGGCAATTTTACAGCGGCGCGAAAGGATCCCGAGCAATAAAATTGATCGCATTCCAAACGGTATCTACCCTCCTGATGAGGAGTTCTTGTCTAGGAAAGGGGAGGTAGTCGAATTTTTATCTATGAGGCCTGTTAAGCTTGTAACGTTGGGCCGTTTGGTATTTGAGAAGTCTCAGGGTGTTATGGTTAAGGCTGTTTATGAATTGGCTATGCGCAATCTTTCTGCTTCGCTAGCCATTATCGGCAGCGGTCCTTTAGAGCCATCCCTTAGCCGTCTTATTCATCAGCTCAATCTTGCCGATTCTGTTTTCCTAATAGGATTTCAAGAAAATCCGTACAAATGGCTGACCCAAGCCGATATCTTTATCCTAACCTCTCTTTGGGAAAGTCTTTCTCTTGCTCTCATGGAAGCCATGGTGCTCGGTTTGCCGGTGATTGCCACCGCCACGGGTGGAACGCCGGAATTGATTACCCACCTTGAAAACGGCTACCTAATCCCGCCTAATTCCCCTCAAGCGCTGGCTGATGCTGTGGAATACCTATCTTATCATCCCGATGTAGCGCACCAAATGGGAGAAAAAGCACAAAAACACATTTTAGACCATTACACAATTCCCAAAATTGCCGATCAACTCGAAAATTACTATCTAAGACTGCTCCAGCAATAGACCAGATGACTATTCAAAAACCGCTAAAAGTTTTGCATCTTATCACTCGCCTGATCGTCGGCGGCGCCCAAGAAAACACGGTTTTCACTGCCCGACTCTTAAACCCCAACCTCTTTGAGGTTGATGTCATCTGCGGACCCCAAACCGGCAGCGAAGGCAGCCTCATTGAAGAAGCTCTGCAAAGTGGCGTGCGATTAACCATCTTGCCTGAACTGGTAAGAGAGCTAAACCCTTACAAAGACTTACTCGCATTTCTAAAATTATTCTTTGTGTTGCGGAGAAATCAATATTCCGTTATCCACACTCACTCCTCAAAAGCTGGCATCCTTGGACGGTTGGCTGCCAAACTAGCAGGAACGCCAATTATTATTCATACCATCCACGGTTGGAGTTTCCACGACTACATGCCCAACTGGCGCAAACACCTATTTATTGCTCTAGAAAGGATCGCCGCAAGATTTACTCATCGGTTGATTGTGGTGACCCAAAAAGACATCCAAAAAGGATTACAACATGGGATTGGCTCTCCAGATCAGTATCAACTGATCCGCAGTGCAATCCCGTTAGAAGAGTTTATAGACACTCCTCCCAGCCGAAATTCACTACGGCGAGAATTGGGCATTCCGTTGGAGGCACCCGTCATCGGCACAGTGGGAAGGTTATCCCCCCAGAAAAACCCCTTCGACTGGCTTGCAATTGCTGCTCAAATCGCCGCCCAAGAACCCAACTGCTTTTTCCTTATGGTTGGTGATGGCCCATTACGAAGTCAGGTTGAAAAACGAATCGACAATCTTCACCTAAATAACCGTGTCATCCTTGCTGGATTACGGCGTGACGTGCCCCAATTACTTGACAGCATGGATGTGTTTCTATTGACCTCCCTCTGGGAAGGGTTGCCGCGCGTCATTCCTCAAGCCATGTGTCGAGAAGTCCCTATTGTTGCCTACGCCTCGGATGGTGTGGCAGAAATCATCAAGCATCAAGAAACAGGCTTAATTTGTCCACCTGGTAAAGTCAATCTAGCTGCTCAGTATTGCCTTCAACTGCTAAAATCTCAGGAATTAAGAGCTGGAATCACCCATCGTGCAAAAATAATCGCAACGGAGCAGTTCAACCTGCGTATAATGATTGAACAACTCGAAACATTATATCTTGACTGCATTGGAAAAACCCTCAATGGCTAATTTGATACGGCGTCCAAAAATTGGTTTGGCCTTGGGCGGTGGAGGAGCGCGCGGCTTAGCCCACATCGGCGTTTTAGAAGTCTTTGAACGCGAAGGTATTCCGATTGATGTAATGGCCGGCACGAGCATGGGAGGCATCATCACAGCCTTATACGCTTGTGGGTTTCCACCGGAGAGAATGCAAGAAATTGCCCTTGAACTCGCCGATTTGCGCAATCTACTTCGCTTCCTTGACCTAACCCCGCCAGAACGGGGCATCATCCGCACAGACCGCATCCGAGCCTATTTAGCAGAGCTAGTTGGGCACGATCGCCGCATTGAAGACCTATCGATGCCGATTGCTCTCACTTGTGTCGATCTCTACTCAAAAAAGACCATTTACCTAACCCATGGAAATCTTGTCGAAGCTTGCATGGCAACCTCGGCAGTGCCCGGTCTCTTTCCTCCTGTGCCCTATGAAAATTATCTTCTCGTTGACGGCGGTGTGTTAGATAATGTCCCTGCCCAGGGTTTGCGCAATCTCGGTGCCGAATACCTAATTGCAGTGGACGTGAACCACCTCCTAAGTGAACATAGCCAATGGTCTGATTTGCCCAAAGATGCAACCATCCGTAAGTTCTTGCCGGCCTTTGCTTTAGACTTTTATCAAGCCGAGATCATTATGATCTCAGCCTTAACCAACCTAAACCTAAGCAAGGCGAAAACCAATCTCGTTATTCGTCCTCCAGTTCCCTCTGACGTCAATATCTTTTTTGGCTTCACCCATGCCTTAGATACCATTCAACACGGCGTTCATTCCACAGAAGAAGTTATCGGTAAAATCAAAGAAGAAATCAAACCCAAATTGCGACTGTTTGGGTAAAATATAAGCTAACTGTTGAGTCAATATACATATCCGCAGATGACACAGATTTCGCAGAAAAAATCAAAAAATCTGTGAATACGGGAATGTTACACCTTTGATCATATTTGAGGATGCCTATGCCAATTTACGAGTATATTTGCGAGAGTTGTCATCGAAAATTTGAAAGTTTGCGCTCCATCAAAGATGCTGATGCCCCTATCTCTTGCGCTTACTGCCAGAGTCAAGAAACGCACCGAGTTGTCTCGGTATTTTTCGCCCAAAGCGGCGGGCAAGTGATTGCGGGCTCGGGTGGAGGATGCGGCTCCTGTGCAGGCGGCAGTTGCAGTACTTGTGGACGCTGAATAACAAAACACACAAGGGGGATAGGCTATTTCGATGACTAGAGCTACGAAAAACAGTTTCATTCGCAAGTTTGTAGTTATGACAGGGGGGCTCTTTGCCATTTTCCTCGCCATCTCATCGATTTGGGTTGCATCTCTACTCCAAGACCTCCCTAATCCCCAGCAAATCGAGAGCCGCTTACAACTGCCCAGTATCCAAATTCAAGATCGCAATGGTCTGCTCCTCTACGAAGATTTAGGGCAAGACTCAATCCGTCATCGCCCAATTAGGTATGAGGAATTGCCTTCGTGCATTATTCAAGCAACTATTGCAACTGAAGATCAATCTTTCTTCTCTAACCCCGGTTTTGACTTCAAAGCGATGCTGCGAGCATTGTGGATCAATTTTCGCGGAGGACAAATCCTTGCCGGTGGCTCCACCATCACCCAGCAAGTTGTGCGCAATCTTCTCTTAAGCGAGGAGGAGAGATCACAACGTACCTTTCACCGAAAAATCCGTGAAATTATTTTAGCCTGGCGATTATCTCAACAACTCTCCAAGCAAGAAATCCTGAGTCTTTATCTCAATCAAACCTATTATGGCAGTTTCACCTACGGAGTTGAAGCCACAGCCCAAACCTACTTTGGCAAATCCATTTCCGACCTAACTCTAGCAGAATGTGCTTTAATTGCCGGCTTGCCTCAATCACCTGCGCTTTATAACCCCTTTATCCATCCTGAGAAAGCCCTTGAAAGACAAAAGATTGTGCTGGAAAGAATGTTACGTAGTGGATTCATTTCACTAGAACAGAAACAACAGGCTGAAAAAGAACCGCTTGTGTTTGCCGAGCAACCCTATCCAATGGAAGCTCCCCATTTTGTGATGTTCGTGCGCAACACCTTTGACCAACTAGAGAGTGAAGGAATCCTTCCCATCGAAGCTAGAAAAAAAGCTCTGATTATCAGAACGACCCTAGATTTACACTGGCAAAAAGTGGGCGAGAAAGCCATCCGCCACCATCTTGAACGCTTAGCAAGAGGAAGAGATGGATTGGGTCATAATGTCAAGAATGCCGCTTTGGTAGCGATCGAGCCGCGCACAGGTGCAGTACTAGCAATGGTTGGAAGCCCAGATTATCAAGACCAGAGCATCTATGGCGCAATTAACATGGCAATTATCCCACGTCAACCCGGTTCGGCTTTGAAGCCGTTTATTTATGCCCTAGCTATGGATCCTGATTTCTCAGCTCCCCTCACGGCTGTTTCGATCATTGATGATGTGCGCACTGTTTTCCTCACTAGGGACGGGAAGACTTACCTCCCGGTCAACTATGATGGCCGAGAGCATGGCAAAGTCACCGTCCGAGAGGCATTAGCTTCTTCGTTGAATATTCCAGCGGTGATCACTTTGAATCGGATTGGGTTAGAGCGATTTGCCGCTTTTATGAAAACGTTAGGGATTCAATCCCTAGACTCACCGCATCGCTATGACTTAACCATCGCTCTAGGAGGCGGAGGCGTTCATCTGTTGGAGTTGACCGCAGCTTATGGGGTTTTTGCCACAAATGGCGTTTTCTCTCCACCTTATTGGATTGAAAGCATCACAGACACAGAAGGCAATCAATATTATCGAGCTCCAAGGCTGCCTGAAGCTAAAAAGGTCTTAGATGAACGGGTTGCTTGGCTCATATCGGACATATTGAGTGACGATCAAGCTCGCTACATCGGATTTGGCAAAAATAGTGTGCTAAAACTTGACCGCCCAGCGGCTGTAAAGACCGGTACTACAACTGATTTCCATGACAATTGGACAATTGGCTACACGCCCTCTCTGGTGGTTGGGGTATGGGTTGGCAATGCAGATTATGAACCGATGATTGAGGTTACCGGTTTGAGCGGCGCAGCGCCGATTTGGCATGAATTTACCCGCGCTGTCTTAGCAAACCGCCCAATCGAAAACTTCCCACAACCCAACGGTCTGATTCGTCAAGCAGTATGCAAGGCAAATAACCTTTCCGAATTCCCGCAGAAGAGTGGTGCTTCGGTTCATTCTAGTCTTTGCCTCGAATGGATAACGGAATGGTTTATTCAAGGCACAGAACCAGAACCTATGTCTCCTTACAGGTTCCCACTCCAGTCGATCTCGCCCAATGCGAACTTCATGGTGCTTTCCCCCCTCCAAAACGGAGTGTATCTTCTGCCTTCTAGCAGCGCCCAAAATATCCCAAAACTGCTGATCGAGATCAGCAATCGGGCTGAGCTTACCCATTTTCAACTATTCATCGACGGTGAATTTCTCGCCATCCTCGATAATCCTCCTCTGACCGCCTGGTGGCAGATGCAAACAGGAGAACATGTTTTGCGCATCGAAGGATGGCGAGAGCAGCAGCTTATCGAAGAACAAGTTATCCGATTTACGGTTCAACCTCCTCTACGGTAGGACACGAAAACTCATTCCCTCTCCACGCCCAAAGACCTCTGGGAAATAAAACTCATAAGCCAAAGGTGGCAAGGTCTGGAAGTTGCCGACATGGACAACTCGTAAGGGGTAGGTATAGATATACGTTCCAGCCGGCAAGTAAGAAGCAGCCAGGACAATCTTCTCATCTCGTAATTCGATATGCTCAAAGTTCCACCACCAACCCCACCCTTTATAAAGCAAATCCTCCCAGGTCAATTTTGCTGGCGGCTCGCTTTGCGAGGCAGTTAGCAAGTTCTGATCAATCGCCTCAAGGCCAGCCGGCAAGGCATCCTCAACGACAAGATGATGAACGTCATTCGGCACAACGATGGTTAGACGCCCATAAATCACTTCACCTACTTGAGCTTCGCTGATTGGTAACTGAGGATTTTGCGGTCGGAAGTATTCACGGCTAACTACCAACCCTCGGCTCAAGGGTTCTATCCCAGACACCGGTTCGGGCAAGCTCAGGTAAATGGTGTAGTATAAACTGCCGCTATCCTCGATTTTGGTGAGGACGATGCGGTTGATTTCATTCATGATTAAGTCTTTAGTGGCTATGCGCAATTCCGTGACCTCATCAATATTCCCCCGATTCACATTCCATTGCCCCATCCGCCGATTATTGAGCGCAACACTCATCTGATAGTTGCCTTGCAACTCCCCCCGCTTCTCCAACCAGCGCGCCAGTGCCATGATCGTCCATGCGCTCTCCTGCGTTCCTTCCCATCTCTGTTCTAAACGATTGTGCACCAGCCAACGAACCACATTTTCAAGAATAACATCATTGGGGTTGATCGTTTCCAAAACACCAAGGACAATAGCCGTTGTTCGCGTATCGGTGTTCCAGTTATAAAAATCGGCTTCTGGCTCCTGCCAGTGAGTGCCCGTCGCCGATTGGATCGCCCGATTCTGAAGATCCGAAAGAATCGTTCTGATACGGCTATCTTCAGGATCAATCCAATACAACCCCTCCGCTAAAAACGCTTGGGCATAGAGTGCCATGGAAGCGCGCTTTTCATAGAGCCCTGCCATTCGAGATGGGTCTGGAGAACCAGCTCTCGCCATAACGTATAGCACAAAGGCTTGTTGATTCCATTCATAAGGAAACTTAAGAATATTCGCGTTCTTAATGTTCAAGCGTAAAAACTGCTTTCCTTTTTCAAAAACTTCCTCGTCTACCGGATAACCGGCCTGCTTGGTTTCAAGCAAACCGAGCATCACATAAGCGCTCGTTTGTAAATCGCTCTTTTCGCGACTCCACCAGCCCCATCCGCCATCTGGATTTTGGTGCTTATAGATCTTTTGCAAACCACTCTGCACTAACTCATCCAATTTCGCTCTCTTTTCAGTGTCATCCAAACCCGCTGCTTGATAGGCTTGCATAATGAGGACGTTGGGCAAAAACCGCGAAACCGTTTGCTCCAAACAAGCGTGCGGGAAGTATTCCAAGTAATTTAATCCATCCAATAAGCTGGCAGCCAACGAGGGTTGAAGGCGGATTGTTAACTCCCCTCCTTCTGACTTTTCTCGCTGCGGAATCTGAACAGCCTCTTGGCGGCTGCCGGCCTTTTTCAAACTGCCGGCTGTGGCGACAACTTCGCGGCTCTCATAACGGTAGACGGCCAAACCTTGATCCTCCAGCGTTGCCAAGGTAGGTTTTGAGGCATCCTGCCACTCGCCACCAAGCGCAGCAAAAATCAAATCCACCCTTTCCACATTGAGGGCTCGCACTGTCCACTTAACATAAACTTGCTCATCATTGTTTACACTGACAATCTGCTCGAGGGAATCGAGCACTTCAACCCCCTCTGCTTGCAAACTGACCTTAACTTGCAGATTCCGCCCTGTTTGATTACGAATCGTCGCCCCGACCTCAGCCATATCCCCGGCCACAAAAAAGCGCGGCGTTTTAGGAAGTACCATTAAAGGCTTTTTCACCTGTAAATCGTCGGTCACCTGCCCAACTTTGGTGTCTTTTGTCACCGCTCGAACATCTAGCCGCCAGATGGTCAGATTATCGGGCAAGCGTACCGCAAATTTCACCTCGCCGTTTTCATCTGTTACTAATTGAGCTGCCCAAAAAGCTGTATCTGGAAACTCTTGTCGAACATCGACTACACCAAGCGCACCACCGCCTTTCCCACCTCCGCTTCCCATCCCTTCACCACGCACCAGCTCCTCTTCAGTCAATGCATTGTAGTCTTCCATGCTCAAGAGAAGCGGTAGGGACGTTCGGACGCTTAAAGCACGGCGATTATAAAAGAAATCTGCGATTGGCACACTATTGGGTTCAACCAGGGATAACGTCGCCAAATCGCTCAGGCTGGCCGAAATCTCCGCCTTAACCGGGTTGCCATTTCGATCTCGCACCCGCAAAGTGTAATTGACTTCTTCACCCGGACGAGCCGATGGTCGATCTTTCTCAACCTCTATTGACAATTTTTGAGCTTGCGATTCAACCCTTAATTCTGCCAATCCTACCCGAAAGGTTGGTCGTGAGTTGGTTTCATCTATTCCCTTGATCACGACAACAGAGACATAGATGTTAGGTGCCATTGCATCCGTAATTGGCATACTGTACACAGTGCTATTTGAAGATAATTCTATAACCTCGTAAGAGCGGATATGTCCGCGCTCGACTGTAATCAAAGCGTAAGCTGTACCTTCGAATGGAGAGGCAATCAGGACTTTTGCTACTTCTCCAGCTTGATATTCCTTTTTATCCGCAACGACCTGTAACGATCGGTCGCTGGTTTGACGCCAAGGGACAAAATCTCCTCCATACGCCCAAAGATACGCAGAGGAACAGTGCTGTCTTTCTCCCGCATCACGAACGCAAGCGCGACTTCGGAAAACGCCACCGTTGGGTGGAATGAAGGTCACCTTCGCTTTCCCATCCTGATCAGTCTTTACTGACTGCAGTTGTACTGGGATTTCTTCGACTTTGGATTCCCATACAATCGATCCATCCACCTGTTGAACCTGCACGCTGTGCCATCTTCGCTCAACAATCTCAACCTCGAGCGTTTGATTCGCAACAGTCTGGGCATCCCAATCCAGGACGACGAGCGAAAAATTCTGTTCCCTGCCTGCCTCGCCCACATATTGATCGGGCTTAATCCCAACATAAAGCTGGCTTTGGTGGACGATCACCTGATTGCGACCGCTGACTACATTTCCGGCAATGTCGGTCACATCAGCTTCAATTGTCCATCTTTGACTCTTTTGGTCTTGCCCTAGCTTTGCAAGGAAATCAATCTCAACTTGACCGTTCACATCTAAAACCCCCTCCCGCTCGGAAACAACCTGAAGCCCCTGTTCGCGGCTGGTGTAGTCAAAGTTATCCAGTTCCTCATCTGTAAAAGAGTAGCCAGCGAAATCCGGGCCGGGAGTAAAAACATATGGCTGGGCTGTAATGGTATAACGGTACTTGCCATTGGCGATGGCTCCTCCTGAATAATACTCCGCCTTGACAAATGCTTTGCCCTCCTCTCCTTGCACCAATTGAGCAGGGTCAACAGAAACATCCACGCGAAATTCTGGCCGACGGTATTCCGCCACATTAAAGCTAACTTCCCCCAAGATACTCTCATCAAAAGGATTGAGCACCATCAGAGAATAAGTCCCCAAGGCAGCATCTTCAGCTAAGACAAATCTTCCGTCAAGCGTCCCAGTATCAGAGAGGCTGAGTGTTTCTTCCCAAACAACTTTATCAAAACTCAAGATGCGCACCTTTACCCTTTCAAAGGGAGGTAGTCGATAATCTAGGTCATCATCAGCCCGTAAAACCGCCTTGAAGTAAACTGGCTGACCGGGGCGATAAATTGGCCTTTCAGTATAGAGATATGCCCGCGTTAAGCCAGGTGCCGAATAATATCCTTCCCAAAGAGCATAATCTACCGCACTTGCTCCACTGCCCCAAAAATTATATGCATAGGAAATCACCGGACCCTCAGGTGTATAGGCAATCGCAATCCCGTCATAGTAGGTTTCGGGATATTCGATACGGGCAACCCCATTTTGATCCGTAATCCCTTCACCCAATCGCACTTGATGATTACCAATCACTCGAATTGGCACATTCGAGATTGGTTTCCCACTCTCAAGGTCTGTAGCCCAAACCAAAGCTTCGGTGAGCGTTGTTTTAACGGTCAGATTGGCATTGGCTACGATGACCATCCGTTGGTCTAAAAATGTAGAGTAAGGATGAGAGATTTCGGGCGAATCCAAGGCAAGGAAGTATAAACCCGGTGGCAAAACCTCTCCCTCAGGAGCTAATTCGACCTTTATATTGGACTGCTCATTCAACGCAGCCTCGTTTAGAATTTCTCGGCTCCAGATCGGTTCAGTTTGAGGAGCATACTCCCAATAATTTCTCCGATAAAACATCAATTCACTAAAGTCATCAAGGCTCAAGGGATATAGCTTGACCACCGCCTTGCGCACGTTCGTCATGCTTAGATAAAAATACTGCGTCTCCTTAGCGGCGCGATAGAAGACGGTTTCTCCCGGCATCCGCAAATACGCCCACGGAGATAAGGGTCCTGTAGTAAAGCTGAAGGTTTTAGCCTCCGACACCTTGTTGCCGTAAATATCTTCGATCCCCGCTTGAATTTCTACTTCGTAACGCGTGGAAGGTTCTAAGTTATAAGCATAAAAGCTATACTCCCACTCGTTGTACCACCACTCAAGCGGCTGCTTCGGCTCTGGACGGATTCTGACCCTTTCTTTGAAGCTGTCTATCTTCATCGGCGAGGAGAACTTGATCCAGAGGACGGGCGAGAATTCTTTTTGGGCTTCACCGTCACTCGAGGACACTTGAACCACTTTTGGCGTTGGCAGAGTATAGAAATCCCACTGAAACGCTTCACTTAGTGGGCTGCCACTCTGGGTTGTCGCCTTCTCCTGTACGACCAAGCGATAATGAGAATCAACTCGATACAACCGCTTGGGCTTGACGGTTAATTGCGTAAAATCTTCGTTCCATTGGTATTCCAGCGGCGTCCTCTCAGACTGATCATCTAAAACCAATGTGGCCTCTTGAGTCGGCTCAGCATCCATTGGTTGCATAAAGCGGATGGTGATGGCTTCATTGAGCAAGATATTTCCCCTGCCCTTAGGTGGATCAATTTCACCGTTTTGCAGTTGGATTCCGCTAACCTTTGCCGGGCGTGTCGTGAAAGTCCATGTAAAATCCTCTGCCAGGACTTCTCCCAACCCTCCAAATCCCTTCTGAACGGTTACCTGATAGCTTTGGCCGCTGAGCAGCGGTTGATTGGGTTGAAAAACCAGAACCGAGGTGTTCAACCATTGCGCCTTTCCTTCTAACGGGGGCGAGAAGCGCAATGGGTTCGGTAAAGAACCCTGTTGCTTCAGAGAAGTCAGCGGCACAACCGGACGGTTAAAAATCACCGTAACGACCCCGCCAGGGTCGATCTCCCGGCTACCGTCAGGCGGAAACACCTGAGCTATCTGTGCAGGAACTTCAGCAATTGCCTCGGCGCTGGATTGGGTTGGTGTTGGCTCACTGTAAAGAAAGGCATTCGGTTGGACAAAGCGAAATCCACTGACCGTTGAAAGAATGAGCGTGACGAGCAAAAATAGGGAAAGGATCAAAAAAACGAGCCCAAACTGCTGGGTTTCGACACGAGTATCTTTATGATTTTCTTGGTTATTGGAAGTTTGCATATTCAATTCCTTCACAAAAAAGGCTTGATGGTTATCACAATTTCTTGAGGATTATCACTACTTTAAGCTAAGTTCAGGATAAACCTGCCATCTTGAGCTATCACTTCGAGCAAAGCGAGAAGAAGTCTTTGCGAATTTCTATCAAAGAAAAATAGATTTTTCCTCGCTGCGACTGCCGAAATAAACAATCCGTATTTTCAACTCAAACTCATGAACAAGAAACGCTTTCTACTCAAGAAAAGTTCCTCAACTCAGAGTTTGTTGAGAACGAATCTCCAGTGGCTGAAATAAATTCTCATCAAAACGATCCAAACCCTTAGGGCCCAATTGCCTCACAACTTTTTCTACGGCATCCAAGTCGTTGCGCAATTTGGCGATGTTTATCCCACCGCACCACTGCGGTAACAGGTTCAGCCATCGTCGCGAACGGGCAATGACCTTGAGCGCTCCGCGATAATTACGCCGCTGAATATGGTAATAAGCAACGCCAGCTTGTAGAACACCTATATACAAATACCGTTTTGGCGATGCTTCCGCTCTCCAAGCTAACTCAAGGTATTCATGGGCTTCAAAAAACTTCCCTTCATTAAACAACTGCAGCCCTATTCGAGCTTCTTCGGGTAACTCACTTGGACAATCTTCAGGGTGTAACATCCTCGAAATCTGCCTCATTTGCGGAGTCTTGATACGACAATAGCCCTCTTTGGGCTTCTTCAGACAACTCGCTCTGGTGGCCTTTATGATGCAGACTCTTTGAAATCTGCTTCATCTGCGGATTTTTTTGGCTTAAGATATTTCTAACAGATTTTAGTTCAAGGTAAAGTCATGGCTGGATCGCCAAACAAAGTATAAGTGAGGACGACATCACGAACGCCTTCGTTTTTCAGATGAATCCTAGCGATGACATCCCGCCACACATCCCCGATCCGCTCTTTTTCGTGCCTCTGGTAACTCTCAACAAACGCCTTCCATAAAAAGTTCTGGTCCTCCGCTAACGTTAAGCTGGTAGGTGCTATAACCAGAATTGCGCCTCCTCTCGGATTCCAAAGCAGGGCTTCTGTTAAAGATAGAACCTCTGGATGAATATAGTAACCGCTCAGACAGGTGAAGCTCAACACAATGGGATAACTAACTTGACCGCTAAGGCGCTGAGCCTCTTGAGCAGTAAAGATTTCGTCCTTCCCCCACAGATCAATTGCACCATGGCCGAAATAGGCAATGATCTGAAAATCCTGCTGAAAGTAGTTGTGAAGTTTCTGAGTAAGGTCAACTTCGCCGGTGGAAGGTAGAAAGAGAGCTTTTCGAGTGGTTGTATTCCAAAGTTCCGTAAAAGCAGTTGCGTCGCGGGAAAAATAATCCTCATAGGGATCCGCAATAGCTAAGATGGCCTCTGATTGGGGTTTCATCTTGTCCTGTTCATACGTAATAACCTTTGAAACCCACTGTCGCACTTGCTGGGGTGAGGTAGCAGGTAACCTTCCCACCGCAATGGTAGGCTGGAAGCTAGTTGCGCTTTCTAGAAAGGATAAATCCGACTGATCAAAAACTGAGAAAGGCAGTTCAGTGGAAGTTTGCCCACCAAAGATCGTGTCGATAAAAAAGGTGGGCAACCGATTAATTTCTCCTTTCGTTATGTTGTAAGCTGGATCATAGGTTGCATCTCCGACAAGCAAGACATAGCGCAGGGAAGGATGTTCTTGAGCCTTCTGTGTCAAATAAGCTCGGATTGCATGGGGTTCAGCAAATCCGTAGGATTGGTCGTAGATTTTCTCAACCTCGATCGTCTCGACCTTCAGTCCTTGTTCTCTGCGCAAGTCCAGCAGGGGTTTCAAAGGGTTCAAAAGCTCCTCAGGCCCGATGGCTAAATATTCGATCTCAGTCTCTGGTTGTACCAACGCGGATTTGGCATCAATCGAACGGAGATCGCTTGGGGCTTGAAAGCTGTCTTTTGACGCATAAAGATAGCGCCGAAGGTCATCCGAATTCATCAGTTCTTGCGTCTTAACACGCTGTGGGTTCAGCGGATCATTGATGTCCCAAATCCAAGAACCTTGGGGCAGATCTTTGAGAAACTGAAGGAACGTGCGATCGATTGCCAGAAACCTCAACTGAGACGATTGGTCTTGGATGGGGAACATATGCCAAAAATAAAGGTCAATCCGATCGAGAAAGCTGACCTGAGCTAACACCCCCTCAAGATCAGGAATGGACAGGGTCAATCGATTCTCCCCTTGGCGAAAAACCTCAGAGGGAACAAAGATTTCGACCGTTTGATAACCTTTCCCATCCCAGAAGGTCGTTTCGGCATAACCGGTGTTAACCGTGATCTGGAGAGAATGATCGGGATTACCAGGAGCTTCGGTGACTGAATAGATAGAGAACCGCAGCAGAACCTCTCCCAACGGAGGCGAGTCAAACTTCACGGGAATCTCTTGCTCTTGCCTGTTGATCAACTTATGCCAAAACCAGTGGTCTCCTTCTGCCAAAGATTGATATAGAAGGTTTTGTTCTAAGGAAACATAAACCAGAATTAAGTTTTCGGGTTGTTTTTCCCAAATGCTTTGGGGGGGTGGCTCGGGATTCCACAAAAAAGTAGATAGCTCCACATCGGGAGAAAGTTGAAAAGACAACTTCGGCTGAAGCAGAAAAACGTTTTCTTTCCAATAAGAGCTGCGCGTTGGCGGGGAGTAAAAGACAAGCTGTTGCGAATCCTCACCCACGAGCCAATAAGGGATCGATTTTCCTCGAAAACTCAAAAGCCAACTCTCTTGATCGGCAGTCGTAAAACCATATGCTTCAAGCTGCTTTAGCGGGATCGCCACCATGACATCTGCGGCTGCAGTTATCTTGACACCTTGCGGTGAAGTTTCCTTATCCAGCCCACTTGGTTTAAAAGGATAAAAGGCACACCCAAACAACAAGAAGATCATTACGAAAAGGCAATACCTTTGCCCTATCGTGAAGTACCTCTGATATCTCATTGAATTTTGCGCAAAGCAAAAACAAACCATCCACCCAGGATGATCCAGATGAAAACAATCAGTCCAATCACAAACAATCTGGAAGGGGTGAACCAATTTGCGTTTTGGGGGATGGTACCCACTTCGGGGGTCTCCATTGGCGTTTCAATAGGCGCGGTTGGAGTATTTGGGAAGATCAATGTGATGCTGGGTAAAGGCAGGGTTGGGATCACCAGTTCAACAGGTGTTTCAGTTGGCAGCGGTTCTGGTGTTACAGTTGACTCTTGAAGCAAAGTGCCAATCGCTGGTGTGGCGGTTGGTTGAACAATCCTTACAGTGGGGCTTGGGCTCACGGGAGTTGGCGTCCTTTGGGGATTGCCTTGGCGCGGGGTGGAAGTCGGCGAGAGGCTAGTTGCTGTAACCGTAGATGTTGCAGTGAAGAGCGATCCACTTGTCGGTGAAGCAGTGGAATTCGTTTGACCTGACGTAAAAACGGTTTTTGTTTCGGCAATCTCTTCCCTTTGGCTGGTATCAATCGCAATCAGTTGATAGGTGTAACTAATGCCGCCTTGAATCTCATTATCGAAGTAATCTCCATAAAGTCTCCCTAGGGTATCTCCGCCGGCAAAAATAAATTCTTCTTTCTCATTCTGCGCACAACCGCTGGCTTTAGCGCACAACTTTACCACCCCAAAACTTCCCGAACTACCTGTTATCTTTCGACGAACCTGAAATCCAAGGTTATCCAACTCAGTGGCAGTCTCCCAGCGGATTTTCACCTGTTGAGTCACTCCATCCCATTGCACGTCAAAGTACTTGAGGGTGACAGCGCTCAATCCCCTTTGAGGAGATAGAAAAGAAATCAAAAAGATGATGAAGAAAAGGAAAAGCGAACGATTTCTCATGATTACTCTGCGGTTTGACCAGAAGAAAAAGTAAGGATTTCTTTAGCAACCAACTGCTGGATAAAATTCAAGACATCCTTCTCAATTTGGTCAGGGGGTGCATCGTAGGCGCGCTGAACTTCCGCAACAATATCAGCAACCCTTCGAGTGCCATCAATGAGGTGCAAGACAAACGAACCCACTTCATTCACCACTTTGATGTGATTCTTATTGGGAAGCACAATGACCATTTCCTT
>CALFWB010000002.1 GCA_937928795.1 uncultured Anaerolineales bacterium | reverse complement strand
ATGCGAATTCCTAACCCAAACTGACCAGAAAGGAGAAACCCATGTCAACTCGAATGTCGTTTATCCTCGTTTTGATCTTAATCCTCATTTCGATTTTGAGCGGATTGGCGCTTTGGGAGCGCTTGCCGCTGCAGATGGCATCGCACTGGAATGCCGCCGATGAGGTGGATGGCTATACTTCCCGCTTTTGGGGCGTATTCCTGATGCCGTTAATCAGTCTCGGTATGCTGGCTTTATTTTGGGTTATCCCGCGCATCGATCCGCTGCGCGAGAACATTGCTCGCTTCCGGGGGGTTTTCAACAGTTTTATCGTGATCGTCATCGCTTTGATGCTCTACATGCACTTCCTTACCCTCCTCTACAACCTAGGGGTTACCTTTCGCATGAGTCGCCTGTTGCTGCCAGCAATGGCGGTCTTGTTTTTCTTTACCGGCGAACTGGTGCGCCATGCCAAGCGCAACTGGTTTATCGGCATCCGCACGCCTTGGACGCTCAGTGACGACCGCGTGTGGGCAGAAATCCACCGTTTGGGCAGCTTGTTGTTCAAGGGGGCCGCAGTTTGGATGGTGATCGGCGTTCTCCTCGGCATTCGTAGCTCTTGGGCGCTGCTGTTGCCGTTGCTGATAGCTGCCTTTGTGCCGATCGTTTACTCGTATCTGCTCTTTGAACGATTCCGCAAAGCAGATCTTCTCTCGGAAATCAAGGAGACAAAGCAATGAACGAGCATCCTCTCTGGGAATATCGGGTGATCAGCCTGGGGCGCTGGTGGAGAGGACCAGGCGATGAAGCCTTGGAGGAAGCCCTGAATGAGCTAGGCGCTGAGGGCTGGGAGATCATCTCGGTTATGGCGCAAGACTATAGCAATAGCAAAGTGCGTGTGGTGGCAAAGCGCCCGCTCACCGATCGCGCTCGACGGCGGCGATCACTGCCACAGTGAGAGAAAGTTTCACGTGAAACATTTACGCCCCATTGCGCTGTGCCCATTCCTCAAGGGTTTCCTCGACCTGATCGAGAAAGGCATCAAAAGCCGTTACTCGCTCACCAAAGCCGTCGCCGCTCAATCCGAGCTGAGCGGCGATCGCTTTCCAGTTTTTGCCAGCCTCAGAATCTTCTCCCAGCTCTCTAGCCATTTCCAACCAAGTGTTGAGCAGCGGCCATAAGGCGGCGCGTGGTTCTTCTCCGTTTACCAGCGCCGTTAATGCCCGCCCGTAATAGGCGCGGCGAGCGGGGTGCAGAGCCACCGAATTTGGACGCTCCGGCAGGCCAGCATAGGCTTCCTCCCACTGTCCCAGCCAAGTTTGCAAGGTTTCGCGTTGCACTTCTGCACCGCCCAGCAAACCGATCAACCCGGCGGCTAAGCCCGCCCGCCCGATCGCAGCAGCGCGCTGAGCAAATCTGACCAGAAACCGCCGCTCGGTGAGCGGATCGCCGCTTAGCAGGGCAACTGCGTTAGCCGCATGTTCGAGGGCTTTCAGATAGAGGCGAGTCTCTTTGATTCCCGCCTTTTCTCCCACATCCTTCAGCTCAAACCACATCTGGCGGGCGTGTTCTGCTTGGGGACGGGCGCGCCCCATCACGGTCTGCGGGCTATTGAACATACCACGCACACTGGCTTGGATGAAATCGAGGGTGTGACGGCGGTCGAACAGGGGTTTACAGGCAAAAACGGTCGGCCCAAGCCACGGGTGAGTGCGCAGCGCTCGCGGCGGTTCGTATTGCTTTTGAGGATGGTGGGCAATATCGAGATGAACTTCGTCAGTTAGGCGGATAATCTCGCGCTCTGGGGTAACCTGATCGATATGGATGAACACCAAGTCGATGTCTAAGGTGCCACCCAGTGAAAAATCCTCTCCCAGCGCTGTCCCGCATAGGTAAGCTGCGAGGATGGTTGGATCGGCGCGCACCCGCTCTTCAACCGTCTCTTGGGCGATCTCCCGTAAGGTCTCAGGCGTGATCCGCATCGGTGTTATCCCTCCATTTGTAAGGGTAATTCCGCCTGAAAGGGCGAAAGGCGTAAGGCTTGGCGGATGCGCTCCACAACACTGTTGAGGTCTTGCGGGTTGCGAATGTAATCCAAATGATTGGTATCCACCACCAAGACCGGCGAGCTGCCCAGACGGCGGTTTTCGAGGAAGTGCTGCTCGTAGGCACGGCACAGTTGCTCGATATAGGCTCGCTCCATATTGCGTTCGTAGGGACGATCGCGTAAGGCGATGCGCTGCATCAGCACGTCCACATCGGCGCGCAACAAGACCACCAACTGCGGCAAGGGGATTTTTTCCGCCAGAGCTTCATGCACGCGCCAGTACATCTCCAATTCGTCCCCTTGCAGGTTGATGCGGGCAAACAAGGCGTCTTTTTCAAAGGTGTAATCGGCGATGAGCGGTTTGCCACTTGCCAAAAGCTGCGGCACCGCTTGGTGTTGTTGGCGATAGCGGCTGAGCAAAAAGAAGATTTGCGTCTGAAATGCGTAGCGCTGGCGATCGGTATAAAAACTGGAGAGAAAGGGGTTCTCTTCAAAGACTTCTAGGAGTAGATTGGCTTGAAAGATGGGTTGCAAGAGCCTAGCAAGGGTGGTTTTTCCCACCCCAATGACGCCCTCAATCGCAAGATACATGGACACCTCTTCGCATGATTTTCTGCCCTAAGGATACCAGCCTTTGGCGCAGTAGAAAAGGGGGATCAGGCGCAAAAATCCTGCTGCTTCGATTGTGGGGTAAATCTCTGATTTGCGTGGCGTTTTGAAGACTCACCCGACGTGACGCAGTGC
>CALFWB010000001.1 GCA_937928795.1 uncultured Anaerolineales bacterium | reverse complement strand
CCACTCGGCAGCTTTGTAGTGGTTTGCGCCAATTGCCAACAAGCTCTCCACCGAACCCGGAGCAGCGCTATTCGGCGATCCATACCCCCCATCGCTGTTCTGTTGCGTTTTTAGCCACTGCAAGGCGTTCCAAGCCCGCTCCAGTTGTGGGTAGGGAAGGATCGGCGTCCCAGTCCATTCACCCCAACGCCAACCGTCAATGGCTCCATCGTTTCGATTCGTGGAACTTGCCCCTGAAGTATGGCTTTGCCATTGGCTGCCATCCCAATATTCATAGTTCCAGAATTTTGAAGAGTCACAAAAACAATTGCTTGCCGGGCAACCTACCCCTTCAATTGCACAGACAGCGGTGCCCCACGAAAAATTTTGCGTAACCACATCCAATCCGCTGTTCAGCAGGGCTTGCAATCCGGTAATGGTGGAACTAGAGAACTCCACTTTGCGGATCAACCGATCGGTTTCGGAAAACTGAACGACAACCGCCATACTGTTGCCAGCCGTCGGGCTGTTCTCCGCCGTGGCGGGAGCAGCTTGAGCAAGCAGTGGTTGCAGGCTCACGCTCAATGCTAAAAAGCAAACTAACAATATAGAGAAGATAAGGGAAAGTTTGTGAGTGCGCATGTTTACCTCCGTCAGGATCAAAAGAATGTTGAACCGTCAGCCTGCGGAGGAGGCCTACTTCCAAAACAAAACCCGCCCTGCGAGGGGCGGGGAGGCTTTGGAGTTGTCTGTGCGTAGGGGAAAACGCTCAGATCGCTCGGCCTCCCTTGCCGCGAGGGAGAATACGAGCAAGATACAGGCGGGTAATCGGGCTTCGCACCAAGTGCGCTACCGTTGCGGGACAGCGCCGGACTTCCCCTGACGGGGTCACCGGCTTCCCCCATTCTGCGCCATGCATCCGGGCATTGGCGCACCTGCATCTGCTATCTAAATTGTGCCGTTAGTTTACCAAAGGAGAGGATTAAGGTTCAAGTGACATTTGTCACCTTTTCAAAAAGTTGCATTTGCCTCTCAGGTTTCCACAGCGTTTCGTAGGACAATTGGATAACTTGCCACTCGCCACGAACCTGCAAGATACAAGCTGAAACCCAGGTTGCAGAAAGCTGTTCTACTTTTCCTTAAGGTAGCCCAAATTGCAAGTTGCCACTTATAGTCTTGTGGAGACAAGACACAGGCTGAAGCTATGTTAGGGAAATCTGCTTGGTGCGGCTTTTCGGGCGTAGCATAAGCTTTAGATTGGACAGTAACATAAGCTTTAGCTTGTGGAAACGCGACACAGGCTGAAGCCGATGTTACGTAAATCCGCTTCATTTTGCTCAGAGGCGAATAAATGTTCAAATTTAGAATTGCTGGACCGCCAGAGTGTCCACGCAAAAGTTGTAGGACAACTCAATGAGTTGTCCTACAAAGCAATGTTGCCAACAACTTTTGAGTGCACACTAAACCTTAAGATGCTTTGCGCCTTAGCGTCTTGGTGTTAAGATTTTGCGTTTTTGCAGTAGACTCAAATGTGTAAACTTGGAATTGCTGGATATGCATACTGCTAACAACGCCTAGAGGTATACAATCTGGTAAAATGGAAGTATGAAACAAGAGCGATCTTAGATAATGTTAATCTTATTTGCCGAATTCTGGATTAAACTTGTGATGTTTGGAACAGACAGACTGTACGGAATGAGCCATATCCTTTGGAGGTAACAGAATGGAACAGAACGTTTCGATCTCAACCACAAACGTTGCAGCCAACCGGCTGAAATTCTGGATCGGGGGTCTGCTCATTGTGGCAGCGGTGATTTACTTGATCATCACCTCTACGCAAGCTAGCGCGCAGTACTTTATGACTGTCGCCGAACTGCAAGAAAAGGGCAACCAGGTTTTGGGGCGAGACCTGCGCGTTTCCGGCGCAGTGATCGGCGATTCGATCCAATACGACCCGCAGACCCTGACGCTCAAGTTTACCGTTGCGCACGTGCCGGGCGATAACAAAGAGATCGAAGCTCAGGGCGGCTTGGCAGCGGTCTTGCACGCTGCCGTGACCGATCCCTCACGGCCACGGCTTCAAGTCGTTTATCAGGGAGTCAAACCCGATTTACTGCGCCACGAAGCCCAAGCCATTATGACCGGCAAACTCGGCGAAGATGGCACGTTTTACGCCGAAGAGCTGCTGCTCAAATGCCCAACCAAATACGAAGAAGCCCTGCCGCAGCAAAGCGAGGGATAAGTCAATTCTTAACGGTGACAGATTGGAGTAACAAATCATGATTACAGACCTCGGTTACGGCGCTCTGGCACTCACTTTTTTCCTAGCGATCTATGGCGTCGTAGCGGCGGTTTGGGGGGTACGCAAACGCCGCCCGGATTGGATCGATAGCGCCCGCAACGCCATGCTGCTGACATTTCCGCTCTTGACCCTTTCTTGTCTGAGTTTGATTTACCTATTGGTCAATGGACACTACGAAGTAGAATATGTCGCTTCGGTGACCAGCAACAGTATGCCCTTATACTTGCGCATTACGGCGCTTTGGGGTGGGCAAGCCGGTTCCTTGCTGTTTTGGAGTTGGTTGATGTCCGCTTTTGCCAGCGCAGTGACCTTGCGCAATTGGCAGCGCGACCGCGAGTTTCTCCCGTGGGTGATCGTGGTTTCGCTGATCACCTTGGGCTTCTTTTTAGGGCTAACCTTGTTTGTGGAGAACCCCTTCGACCGTCTATGGCTCTTGCCGAGCGGGATTGCGGTTAAGTCCTTTTTTGCGCCTGAAATGGCAATCCCTTACTACCAGAGCGATGGCAAAGGCTTAAACCCTTTGTTGCGTCACCCCGGCATGATCATCCATCCTCCCATGTTATATTTGGGTTTTGTATCGTTTGTGATCCCCTTTGCGTTTGCCATTGCAGCTCTCATCACCAACCGCAGCGATGACCGCTGGATTCAGATCACGCGGCGGTGGAGCTTGGTGGCTTGGCTGTTCCTCTCCCTGGGGCTCATCCTCGGCGGACGCTGGGCGTATGATGTGCTCGGTTGGGGGGGGTACTGGGGCTGGGACCCGGTTGAGATTGCGGCTTTTATGCCTTGGTTGAGCGGCACGGCTTTTCTGCACTCTGTCATGATCCAAGAAAAACGCGGCATGCTCAAACATTGGAACATGATTCTGATCATCCTGACCTACAATTTGGTCATCTTCGGCACCTTCCTAACCCGCTCCGGGGTGCTTTCCTCAGTGCATGCCTTTGCCCAAAGTGCGATCGGGCCGCTCTTCTTTACGTACATCGGAGCAAGCTTTGTCGTTTCGCTGAGCTTACTCCTCCAACGCTGGCAGGACTTAAAATCCGATTTGCACATGACCTCTCTGCTCTCCAGAGAAGCGCTTTTCCTGCTTAACAACTTACTCTTTATGGGCATCCTGGTGATCTGTTTTTGGGGGGTGATCTTCCCGTTGATTTCTGAAGTTGTTACCGGTCAAAAAGTAACGGTTGGTCCGCCTTTCTACGAACGCGCCACGGCGCCTCTGTTTGCCGGGCTGTTGCTCCTCATGGGCATTGCGCCGCTGGCTGCTTGGCGGCATTCAACCGTCCAAACCTTGGGCAAAGCCGTTTGGAAACCGACCGTGGTCTCTGTAGCGGTGCCGCTGATCGCTCTGATCGGCGGTGTCCGCAATTGGGCGGCCCTTTTCGGCTTTTGGTTGGCTGCCTTTGTCGCCTGCGTGACCCTCTATGAGTATGGTAGAGCAGTGCTCGCCCGCGCCCGCAGCCGCGACGAGCAGCTATTGGTTGCTTTTTGGAATCTGGCCGGGCGCAATCGGCGGCGTTACGGTGGCTATATCATTCATCTCGGTGTCGTGCTGATGGCGATTGGGATTATCGGCATCGAGCTTTTCCAAAAGGAAACGCAAGGCACACTTGCCCAAGGGGAAGAACTCCGCCTTGGACCGTATACGATGCGCTTTGAGTCCTTGGCTGTCTTTGACACGGCCGATGGGCGCAATGTCGCCCGCGCCGTCGTGAGCGTCTATAAAAATGGTCGCTTTCTGGGAGAACTCTACCCGCGCCGCGACTATTACTATGAATCTCAGCAACCGATGACCATCCCCGGCTTGCGCAGCACCATAGAAGATGATTTCTATGTCCTTTTGGTTGATTGGCAACCCATCTCTTCAGAGGGAGCAACTTTCAAGGTGTATCATAATCCACTGGTTAACTGGCTGTGGCTTGGTGGGTTGGTCTTCATCATTGGGACAATGGTCGCTGCTTGGCCAGAAGGCGAAAAGAGCGCAGCAACCGTGCGTGTAGGGAGACGAACTCCCCTCGTGACGAGGACACCTTAGATTGTAATTGGAAAGAAATATGAGCGCGCGCCTCCGTCTTTTTTCATGGATTGTTGTTTGGATAACCTTCTTCCTAACCATTTTGGGGAGCAGCGAGATCGCTCTGGCGCAAACCCGCGACCCAAATTCGATCAGCGATGATGAGGTCAACGCTATTGCAAAATACCTCTATTGCCCGGTTTGCGAAAATGTGCCGCTGGATGTGTGCGGCACCCAAGCCTGTGAGCAATGGCGGCAGGTGGTGCGCCAAAAACTTGCCGAAGGCTGGAATGAAGCGCAAATTCGCCAATATTTTGCTGAACAATATGGCGACCGAGCTTTAGCCACCCCTCCGCCGAGAGGAATTAATTGGCTCATGTATATCGTTCCGCCCGTAGCTATCCTGCTCGGTGTGTGGATGCTTGTCCAAGCCTTCCGCAGTTGGAAACGGCCGCCAGCGACCGCTGCTCCTCTTCAGCCCGAGTCGCTTTCTCCCGAGGTGCTAAAACGCATAGAGGAAGAATTGAGACAGCGCTAAATGGCTTCAGCTAAAAACAAATCCAGTCAAGTGCTTATGGAACAAACCTCTCAAGAACAAGGGACGACATCCAAGCCAGCCGTTCGGCTGCGGTGGGGACCAATTCTCGCTTGGCTCATTGTCATCACGCTGCTGGTCATTTTAGGGGTTGGTTTGTTGCGCAGTCAACAGGGTTCCGTCAACGTCGGAGAACCCATTCCTCATTTCACCCTGACCACCTTTGAGGGTAAGACCATTCGCACGGCTGATTTGAAGGGAAAAGTATTGCTGATTAATTTTTGGGCATCTTGGTGTAAACCCTGCGAACAAGAGGCAGCCGATCTTGAGACAGCCTGGCGATCTTATCAGGCAAGCGGCGAGGTGATCTTTCTCGGCGTGAATTACGTCGATACCGAACCAGAAGCCCGCGCTTACCTTGAAAAGTTTGCGATCACCTATCCCAACGGTCCCGACCTCGGCACGCGCATCTCCCAAGCCTTTCGGATCCGCGGCGTGCCGGAAACTTATGTTGTTGACCAAAATGGCGTGCTGCAATTCGTGCAGATCGGCCCCTTTCGTTCGCTCGCCCAAATAAAGTCGGTGATCGATCCGCTGCTGCAGCCCTAAAAAGGACCTTATTCATGGCTATCGGTTCAATTTTTCTCTTACTTGGAATCCTGCTGTTCGTGATCCTGTATCTCATTCGTCCGTTTTTGCTGCATCGGGCAAGGCTGGTGACAAAAGAGGAACACACGCTTTCAGCGTTGCTGGCTGAAAAGGAGCGCTTGTTGGATGCCATTCAAGAGCTCGATTTCGACTACACGTTGGGAAAAATCCCCCAAGTCGATTATCCAAGCCAGAGAGCGGCCTTAGTTGCCGAAGCTGCTGCAGTCATCCAACAAATTGAGGCGATCCATCAGCAACAATCCTCTCCAAAGGAGGCGTCTCGCCCTGTTGCGGCAGCAACTCAACTGCGTCGCGCCCCTAGCCCAGAAGGATCGCCTGACGATGAAATCGAAGCTCTCATCGCCGATCGGCGGCGCAGGCGAGCTGAAAAAGCCGGCGGCTTTTGTCCCCAGTGTGGTAAGCCGGTTCAACAATCCGATCGTTTCTGCTCCAAGTGCGGCACACCCCTCCTCGTGGAAGTGGAACAGGGAGAATGAGAAAACACACCAATAGAACCCAGCTCTTTCTAGTTCGGCAAAAAGGCGCTCCCCAAATCCTTTGGCTAGGAATGTTGCTGTTTGCAATCGGCTTAGGCGGCTGTTCTTTCTCGCTGGCTGCCGATGTTACCCCACCACCCGGCGCTGGTGACATTGCCATCTCGCGCACCGAGGTTGCCGGTTCTGTGCAGGATGTTTACCCCCTTGTCCCGCCAGATGTCGTCAAAGGCAAGGCAATTTTCGAGGAAAAGTGCGCCCCTTGTCATGGGGTGAACGGTGCTGGTGATGGCCCGCGAGCTGCCCAGCTTCCCAATCCTGTCCCCGCCCTCTCTGACCCAGAAGTTGCCCGTCAAGCCATTCCGGCGCGCTGGTTTCTGATCGTAACCAACGGTAACCTTGAACGATTTATGCCACCCTTTCCGAGCTTGTCTGATAGCCAACGCTGGGATGTCGTTGCATATTCCCTTTCGCTCAGTACCTCGTCAGACGCAATTGCCGAAGGGGCAAAGCTCTATCAAGAAGCCTGCGCATCTTGCCATGGTGCAGAAGGGAAGGGCGATGGTCCCCAAGCAGCCAGCCTTTCCGTACCGCCGACGAACTTGACCGACCCAGCTTTTGCTGCCGCAAAGTCGGGCTTTGACTTGTATTCCAGCATTGTGCTGGGCAAGCCACCCGCCATGCCGGCCTTTGGAGAGAGGCTAAGTGAACAGCAGCGCTGGGCAATTGTGGCTTACTTGCAGTCCCTGACCTTCACCAAAGCTCCCGAAGAGTTACAAAACGTCGCCGTTCAGGGCACTTTAGCAGCTCCGCTCCCTAGCGAAGCGGCAGGCACTGCTCCACCCACGCCGGCCGCAACCGCCGTTCCTACGCCCTCAGGAGAGACCCTCACGGGCAAAGGAGTCATTAGAGGACGCGTTTCCAACGGCTCTGCGGGCGAGGTCCCTCCCGATCTGACCATCACACTGGAAGGGTATGACGATTTTGAACAGGTGATCACCGCTACAACGTCCCTGCAGAGCGACAACACCTTTCTCTTTGAGGACGTTGAAATCCAGGAAGGGCGCATTTTTGTCGCCTACACTCAATACAGCGGCGCAACTTATGCCTCCGATGTGGCGGTTGCTCCCTCGCAGAACGCTTCGCTTGAGTTACCCATTATCATCTACGATACGACCACCGATCCTTCGGTGATCAAGTGCGATCGCCTTCATCTGTTTTTCGATTTGGTGGATGAAAACACCCTGCGGGTTGTCCAACTCTATATTATGTCAAATACGTCTAACAAAACTCTCGTTGCTGCACAACCCGGTCAGCCAACCGTGCGCTTTAAGCTTCCGGTAGGCTCTAGTAATCTACAGTTCCAAGATAGCGTTTTAGGCGAACGCTATATCTCGACACCCGATGGATTTGGGGATACTGCCTCCATTCGGCCTGGCGCAGGCAATTATCAAGTGTTATTTTCCTTTACCATGCCCTATCATCGTAAACTCGATTTGGTGCAACCGATATCTCTTCCCATTGATGCTTTGGTCGTCTTAGTCCCGGAAGGCAGCCTCAAAGTGCGCAGCGCCCTGTTACGCGACGAGGGTCAGCGCAACGCAGAAGGGACGATCTACCACCTGTATAGCGGGGGCAGTTTATTGGCAGGCGAGGAGTTGCGTTTGTCGATCAGCGGACAACCCGGCGCAGGCGGCTTTTCGCTCAGCAGCGGCAGCCGCGAATCGCTAACGGTTGGATTGATCGTCTTTGGTTTGGCTTTGATTTTTGCGGGGGTCTGGTTTTATCGGTATACGCGCCTCGAAGAACTGGAGGAAGAAGAGGAGCAAGCCCTCAATGCGCCTGAGTCGGCCGATTCTGTTATTGACGCCATTATTGCCCTTGATGACCTTTACCAAAGCGGGGAGCTGCCTGAAGAAGCCTATCTGCAACGGCGCGCGGAGCTAAAAGCACAGCTAAAAGCGCTCAAAGATAAAACCTAAACTGCGGACTGCAGGGTTGCCATGATTGTCGTGCGCAAATTAGTTAAACGCTTTGGGCTGAAGTCCGTCCTGCGCGGTTTAGACTTCACGGTGCAGAGCGGTGAGTTCGTGGCAATTCTAGGCCCGAACGGCGCTGGAAAGACGACTTTTTTACGCATTTTGGCGACCCTCTCAAAGCCGAGCTTGGGCGAAGTCTCCATTGCCGGTTTTGCGCTGCCCGCTCAGGCAGCCGCCGTCCGCCGCCGCTTGGGAGTGGTGACGCATTTGCCGTTGCTCTACGGAGACCTAACCGCTGAAGAGAACCTGCGCTTTTACGGGCGGTTATACGGCTTAACGGCCCTCAATCAACGCATTGCGGAAGTCCTGAAACTTGTCGGACTGTATGAACGCCGCGCCGATTTGGTGCGCACCTTTTCGCGCGGCATGCAGCAACGCCTAGCCATCGGACGCGCCGTTTTGCACGACCCGGAAGTGATCTTGTTTGATGAACCCCATACCGGCTTAGACCAAGACGCTTGTAGCATGTTAGACAACGTCTTGCGCCAAGTTGCCGCCCGCGGGCGCACAGTGGTCATGACCTCTCACGACCTGATGCGGGTGAGTGAACTGGCTTCGCGTTTTGATGTGCTCTCCAACGGCGTGATCGTCGCTTCGGCGCAACGCGCCCAACTCGCTCCCGATCAACTGCTGGCATTTTATCGCCAAGCGGTGCAACAAAACAACCCACTGAACCCGTCTCTTGAAGGAGAACCTCAAAAAGAGGGCAACGACCTCCCATGAACTTTTTAAGGGCAACCTTTGCCGTGATCGCCAAAGACCTTGCCGGAGAGCTGCGCAGCCGCGAATTGCTCTCGGCAATGTTCGTCTTTGCCCTGTTGGTGATCTTGATCTTCAACTTCGCCTTAGAACTCGATGTCAAAACGCGCAACACCGTTACGGCGGGTGTGCTGTGGGTGACCTTTACCTTTGCCGGCAGTTTGGGCTTGAACCGCTCGCTGGCAATAGAAAAAGACCGTGGCTGCATGGACGGTTTGTTGCTCGCCCCGGTCGATCGCAGTGCCATCTATTTTGGTAAAATGTTCGGGAATCTGGTCTTTATGCTGCTGGTCGAAGCCATTGTTCTGCCGATCTATAGCCTTCTTTATAACACCGATCTTTTCCAGATCGGATTCTTGGGCGTTGTTTTCTTAGGCTCCCTAGGGTATGTCGCAGTCGGCACCTTGTTAGCCACTATGACCGTCCAGACCCGCACGCGCGATGTGCTCTTGCCCATTTTGCTCTTTCCACTGACCATCCCGGTCTTAATTGCTTCCGTCAAAGCCAGCATGGGTTTTTTGCAAGGACTGGAGATTGAAGCGATCCGTCCGTGGTTAAATCTGCTGATCGTCTATGATACGGTTTTCATTGCCGTTGCGTTTATGGTTTTCGATTTTGTGGTCGAAGAGTGAAGCTATAACATATAAGGAGGATGCGATGCAACCCAAACCCAAACTCTTAACCTATTTAGATGTTTTCACCGTGATCCTCTTCCTGCTTTCGGTAGCAATGGTCTTCTTCTACGCTCCGATGGAAGCCGTGATGGGCAACGTGCAACGCGTGTTTTATTTCCATGTTGCGGTCGGTTGGGTGGGAATGCTCAGCTTTTTGGCTGCGGCTATAGCTGGCATTCTCTACCTGCGCAGCAAGGAGCGCAAATGGGATCTGTTCGCCGTAGCAGCCGTTGAAATTGGGATCGTCTTTACCTTTCTCAACATTGTCACCGGCTCAATCTGGGCAAGGCCGATTTGGAATACGTGGTGGACGTGGGACCCGCGCCTGACCACAGCAACCATCATGGAGCTCATCTATTTTGCCTATCTGATGCTCCGCCAAGGGATCGAAGACCCAGAGCGGCGCGCCCGCTTTGGTGCGGTGTATGTCATTTTGGGCTTTATCAGCGTGCCGTTGACCTTCTTCTCCGCGCGCCTGTTCCGCACCATTCATCCAGTAGTCATCGGCACCAATCAACCCGGCGCAGAAGGGCAGTTTGACATGACCCCCAAAATGGTGCAAACCTTTCTATTTAGTCTGTTTACCTTCACTTTCGTTTTTATCGACTTAATGTGGCACCGCTTGCGCCTCGGACGGCTTGCCGACCAAGTGGAACAACTCAAACTCAAGTTGAGCCTTTAGGGAGCATTCAATGACCTACTTACCCCTTTTACAAGAAGGTCCCGCAGAGACCACCGCTTACATGATCGCCGGATACGCGGTTGTCTTCGTCGTGATGGCGGTCTATCTGGTCAGTTTGTGGCTGCGATGGAGAAACCTTGAGGGCGATCGCAACACGTTGGAAGGTATGCTCCCGAAAGGACAAGACGACCAGGACAGCTAAGGGAAACAGCGCAACGCTGGCACTTAATGGGTGTTAAAGTGGGCAACGTGAATTCGAGATAAGCTTATCACCTTGCGTGTCACTTCGAGCGCAGCGAGAAGTCGACTTCTCCTCGCTACGCTTGTCGAAATGACCAATCCGCAATCCTAACCCGAACTCACGATACGTAAAAAATCAGGAGCAGAGGAATCGGATGACCTTAACAACCCTATTTCGCCCTGCAGATAACAAAGCAGCTCTGGTTTACGATCTGTCCATCGTCTTCGGTGGGTCTTGGTTGATTGCTCTTGCCGCCCAACTTTCCATCCCGCTTCCTTTCAGCCCTGTACCGCTGACCGGGCAAACTTTTGCTGTTTTGCTCGTGGGTGCCTTATTGGGACGCCGTCTCGCCACCTTGAGCGTGGCAGCTTATCTTGTGCAAGGCTTGGCTGGGTTGCCGGCCTTTGCAGGTGGAACGAGCGGTTTGGGCAGATTACTTGGCCCAACCGGGGGCTACCTGCTGGGTTTCTGGGCGGCGGCTGCTCTGGTGGGCTATCTCGCCGACCGAGGCTGGACGCTTCACTTCGGGAAAACCCTGCTGGCGATGCTGCTCGGGAACGCCCTGATTTACCTGTGCGGCTTGCCCGTTCTGGCTCTTTTTGTCGGGATAGACAAGGCGTTGGTGACCGGGTTGTTTCCGTTCTTGGTCGGGGATGCGATCAAGCTTTTGCTGGCAACCCTGCTGCTTCCTTTGGGTTGGAAGGTGCTGGCGAACTTCCGCACCGCCGATGTCCCTTAGCAGAAATTACGCCGATCGGGTTTCGATACGCTCGCTGCGCTCGCTACTCAACCCGCGTTTTTTCACCCCTCGCCCTTTGGGAGAGGGGTTGGGGGTAAAGGCGCGGGTCGAGTAGGGCGCCAGCCTGAGCATGTCGAAGGGTGTCAGCCCGTATCGAGACCCCTTGATTTTCAACATCGCAACTCCCAATTCGGTTATGTTTGAGCCCGAAGAAGATGATCTCTATCACCGTCCTCCTCGTCAAGCCTCTCTTTCCGCTTATCCTTAGCGGACACCCGAAGAGATCAAGGGTAAAAACAAATCGAATATGCGAGCATTATCGTCACTTTCAACCACAAAATGAGCTGCCGTCAGAGGGGGGATCGTGTAAGAGAATTGATTCGCAGAAACGCTCTGGTTGGCAAACAACGGACGGATTACAGGACTTGTCGGATCGAACCCCCACCCTTGCACTCGATGATAGGAGACAGGCGCATTATTGATCCGGAAATTCCCTTGAATAGCTTGATCCAGATTGCGGTTGATGACAATCAAATGCAACCGCTTCACTTGGATACCATGAATTGCAGCGTAAATCGGCGCGTTTTCCACATCGCTAGTCTCGGCTGGCACGCTCACATTCCCAAAAGCGCCGCCTTGACCGTTGAAGTTGCGGTAGAGGCGATAGGCAGCCACCACGTAATCCGAACCCGCTTGCCAATTTTCTAAGGGGTAAAAAGAGGCAAAATAGACGCCATATTTCCCAAAGATGCCTAGGGCATCTGCCACGGCGATCCCGCCGCTGATGTGGTTTTCTGCTCCATAGCTGAACTCGGTTATGGCGAGCTTCGTGCCGGGGTAATAAGTCTGAATCGAAGATTGCAGACGAGGCAGGAGAGGCAAGTAGTCCTTAAACCAAGTGCCGATCCATGAGTTTTCTTGGAAACTCTTATCCCAAAGCGCCCGCGGGGCTTGCATACGTGCCTGTTGGAGGCACGCATCTCCAACCCCATTCCATACAATTCTTGCCCCACACCCCTGAGTTTCGGGATACCAATGGAAATCAAAGACATCCAACAAGCGCTTGCCTGCCTGCTGCGAACGAAGCTGCATCTGGCTTAAGTAGTAATCCACAAACCAGTTATAAGTTTGACTATGCTGACCCCAATCTGGGGCATCTTGCAGGGTTTTCATGCCCCAGAAGCCGTAGTGCGCCGGGCCAAAGATCTCGGCTTGCGGATCGACGGCCTTGACCGCATCTGCCAACGCTGCACTTTTGTCGATCAATTCAGCCACCGTAGTTTTTGCGGGGTGCAGACGAGGATGAGTATAGTTCCAAAGGTCTGGCTCGTTGTCCAAGGAATAGCCGCGCCGAACAGTCGCTGAAGCAGCCCCCCCATACGTTTCAACCAAATGCCTTACCGACTCGTCCACATAGACAACGCTGTCGTTCACATTGGGCGGATATTGAAAAGCCGAATTTTTCCGATAAACCACCGATTTCCAACGCCCAGAAGGGGCTTTTTCAGCATCAGAAACCGAGCCTTTTTTATCTGCTGCCACATAGCCGGCCATCGGTAGGGTGAGCAGTACATAATCTCCGTCTAAGCTCTCAACCTTAGCGAGATAGGTTTTCAAGGCAGCAGCCGGTTCATTCCAATTTTGACAAGATAAAATCCAACATAAAAAGTCATCGCTGGAATGATTCCAATCACTCCCGGCATTCGAGGCGTTATTTTCCCAATTGTAGCCGGTCCAGCGGTTGCCACCTAAGCGTGCCGCTGCCCACAAGCCTCGATCTTGCGTTATACGATTACTGCCGTAAATCCACGGACTAATGGCTGTGCGTTGCCCATTCAAGTCCACAGTAAAGTTGACCGTTAGAGCAGTCTGAGATTGCCCGGCCGAATGGTCTATCCTTGCCAGTCCTCTCTGCGAAGGGAGAACAAACACGAAAACGGTCAACCATGCCGCTACCGAAAACAACAACAAGAGCTGATCAACTTTTTTCATCGCAGGCCTCCAAAATGGAAACGTGGAGATTTTTGGGTGCATTATACCCCCCAGCAGTTTCCCTTCCCTTTTTTCTAATAAATCTCCCCCCAACGCTTCGGTGCTTATTCAGAGACTAAACCAGCCGAAGCTTAACCCTAATACAAAAATTGCCAACAAAAGCACGACTACGCTAAAGGTGACCAAAAGGAAAAAGGCAACCTGTTTCACCCGATCGATAGGCTTTACACCGCTCACCTTGCCGTTTTGGGCGTTGACAAAGAGATGATAGTCTCCGCCACGATAGGAATAATGTCCAACATAAAAGGGGTACAGCACCAACTTGTAAGTCATGCTGCTCCATTGCGGCGCGCCCCCTTGTAGATTGCGTTTTTCTTGCCCTGGAAGAACCCTGTGATACAAGTTTTTGCGCAAGTGGGTGGCGATCCGCTCGCGAGCATCGAGGGAGGCTTCAGCTAAGGAATGATCGTAGGCTAAGACATTCCAATCCGCCAAAAAAGCCGCATCATACTCGACAACGGCTTTGAAATCGAGCGGTCCCAGTTGTCGAGTCTCCCGCTCTGATAGTGAAGAGAGCCCGACCACCCATTGGTCGTCGAAGATTTCAAATTCTTCCCCTCGCTCCACCACCCAGACCGGCTCGTCTGATGAACCGCGGTTCACCTCGCAAACCCAGTTCATTTTCACAATGCCGTCAAACGTCCAAAAGGGATAATAAACCGGGCGAAGGGCAGAAGGTTGAGCCAATTTTCTAAGGTCATCGGGAACAAACAAACCTTTGCCCAGCCATTGGTGCACCAAAGCGGCAGTTTGCTGTAGGCTGATTTTGGGAGGGGCAATGGCGTTCGGTTGGAGAAGTTCGGTGCTTTCCTCTGACTCGATCAATTGAGCGGAGCCGCAATGCGGACAAGTTGTCGCCCGTTCGGCTACGTTCAGGATGGTGACTGCGCCGCATTGATTGCAGGCAAAGCGATGTTGAGCTTCTGCCCAGGTATGACCGCGCGTCGTGGGTAGGACGAAATCCATCACCTGCTCCGCCTCATCTGCCGCAGAAGTCAGCGATAGGGGCCGCCCAGTGCCGCAGTGTTCACAAATGAGCCATTGATTCGAGACCTCATAGCGCATTCTACCGCCGCATTTCTCGCAGCGAAAGACGTGTTCGGCTTGCGCTTCTAGAGGCTCTTCGAGTTGACGTGCTTTCACTTCTTCGCCTTCCGCACGCAAGCGGCTACGATCTAATTTTCCGGAAAGGATTGCCAGCCCGCGGCGCGCTGCGCCGTTATGGGGGTCGGCTGCCAGCGCATATTCAAGGTATTCCTTTTGTTCTTCGGGGTCTTGAGTGGTAGCAGAGAGCCAGAGCCAGGGTTGAGGGTCGGTCGGTTTCATCTCGGCCGCCTTGCGCAGCAAAAGGCGCGCTTCGGCAAAGTCTCCACCTTTTACGGCATTAATGCCGGCGTTCAAGGTGCGTCGGTAGTAATCTTCATCGAAATATAGACGACGGGTAAAGCC
Organism: uncultured Anaerolineales bacterium; assembly: GCA_937928795.1. Lineage (GTDB taxonomy): Bacteria > Chloroflexota > Anaerolineae > Anaerolineales > UBA4823 > NAK19. The sequence goes on along the minus strand of CALFWB010000001.1, from coordinate 27,364 downwards.
TTCAGGGAGGGACATGGCTAATCTCGGGCGGTATAAACGATTTCTCCGCTGACAATGGTCATAACAGGGTTCCCCTGAGGGTCTAACAGGGTCAAGTCGGCATCGGCGCCAACCTCCAACCGCCCCTTGTTCGTCAGCCCTAGCACACGGGCGGGCGTGCTGGTGAGGCAGGGTAGGATCGCCTCCATCGGGACGTCACAAGCTGTCATCATTGTGCGCAAGGCGTCGGCCGGTTTGAGGAGACTGCCGGCTAGGGTGCCGTCTTGCAGACGGGCGCTGCGCTCATCCACAAAGACTTCCTGTCTTCCGCCAAGAGGATAGCGACCGGGCGGCATGCCCAAGGCGCTCATCGCATCGGTTACCAGCACAACCTGATCGGGAGGGCGCGTTTGATAGGCTAACTTCAGCATTGCCGGGTGGACATGAACGCCATCGGCAATCAGGCTAACGGTGATTTTAGGGTTAGTCAGGATCGCTCCGACCAAACCCGGCGACCGATATTCGAGAGGGGTCATGGCGTTATAGAGATGGGTGACATAACAGAAGCCTCGTTCAAACGCCGTCATAGCTTCTGCATAAGTCGCCAAGGAGTGCCCAATGGCGAGGGTTATGCCGCGTTGGCGTAAGGTTTCGGCAAGTCCCAAGGCGCCGGGCAGCTCGGGCGCCAGCGTAACCAGACGAACGCCATTGGCTGCCTCCCAGCCGGCAATCAGATCATGTCTTGGAAGTTGCAGAAATTGGGGATTGTGGGCACCCTTTTTCTTAGGGTTTAAGAAGGGCCCCTCAAAGTGCAACCCCAAAGGGATGGCTCCCCGCCAACCCGCTGGCGGACCGGCTTGCCATACCTCCATCGCCTGTTGAAAGACGGCCAGAGGCGAGGTGACGATCGTGGGCAGAAAAGCGGTAAACCCGAATTCGGGCAGCCGAGCGGCAACTTCCCAAATCCGTTGTGGCTGCTCGGCAAAATCGACCCCAAATGCGCCGTTAATCTGCAATTCGATCCAACCCGGCGAAGCAATCCAGCCTTCGCAATGAATTTGTCGATCTTCAGGTTGGGGATTTGCTTCGCTGCAGGGCACAATCTGAGTGATGCGGCCTTCGGAGATGGAAATGCAAGCGTCTTTGATCCATCCCTGGGGGGTGAAGGCGTCAACGTGAAGCAGGTGAAGAGGTTTTTGGCTCATGGCGATCGAACATTCCCTTATCTTAGAGCAACATCCATCACGAAATCACGCATGCTTGGATTATACAGTAGAATGCTTGGGGGTTTAGGGCTTTTCGATCATCGAATCTCTTTGTCTCCTTCTTGTAGATTTGCTGTGCTTGAACGGTTCCCTCATCCCCAACCCTTCTCCCTTAGGGAGAAGGGAGCAATGCTCCCCTCGCCCTGTGGGGGAGGGGCTGGGGCGTTGCCCTGAGCTTGTCGAAGGGTGAGGGCGGGTTTCGACAGGCTCAACCCAGCGGGTTTCGACAGGCTCAACCCAGCGGGTTTCGGTACGCTCGCTGCGCTGCGCTACTCAACCCGCAGCATCTGCTCCCCTCGCTCATCGGGAGAAATTGCTCAGCAAGTTAGGACAAGAGGATAAACCACTGGGTCACAAGGACACAAAGGACGTTCAGCAAGATACTCTTAGCCGACTTCATGGTGTCTTGGTGGCCTTGTGGTGAGTTTCCTAGCGCCTCAAATTCGGCGCTGCCCGGCAGCCCAAACTGGTATAATGAAAGGTCTGAAGGATTCGATGATAGGTAGGAAGTGGTATGACGCAAAATGTCCTGCGTGTGGTTGGAGCACGCGTTCACAACCTTAAGAACATCAGCGTGGATATCCCGCGCGATAAGCTGGTGGTCATCACCGGGCTTTCGGGTTCGGGTAAATCTTCCTTAGCCTTTGATACCATCTTTGCCGAAGGGCAACGACGCTATGTTGAATCGCTCTCTGCCTACGCCCGCCAATTTCTGGGGCAGATGGAAAAGCCAGATGTCGACTCCATCGAAGGGCTCTCGCCGGCAGTTTCGATCGACCAGAAGGGCGTTTCTCATAACCCACGTTCCACGGTAGGGACGGTAACCGAGATTTACGACTACCTGCGCTTGCTTTACGCTCGGGTTGGCATCCCTCACTGTCCGGTCTGCGGGCGTGAGGTGACCAAGCAATCAGCGCAGGAAATTGTGGATGCGATCGAAACCCTGAAGCCCAGCACACGATTTTTGATTCTAGCCCCACTCATCCGCGGGCGCAAAGGCACCTATCAGGCAGTTTTTGAGGAAATTCGCAAGGCCGGCTTCACCCGTGCCCGTGTAGATGGGATGGTCTATTCTCTCGATGAGGAGATCACCCTTGACCGCTATAAAACCCACACGATTGAAGCCGTGGTTGACCGTTTGATCATCCCCGACGAGGAGGACGCCGAAAGCCGGGCCGCCTTTCGCAGCCGCTTGACCGACTCGGTTGAGACAGCTCTCCGATTTGGTGAAGGCTATCTCACCGTACAGGTGATGCCCAATGCTGTACCGCTGTCTCCACCCGACACCGCCGCCGTTCCAGCCTCTGGGCCGGCGCCATATGATTGGCATTTCTCCGAACATCTCGCCTGCCCCGAACACGGCGTGAGTTTGCCGGAGCTTGAGCCGCGCCTGTTCTCCTTTAACACGCCACATGGGGCTTGCCCGGAATGTCAGGGGCTGGGTGGAAAATTGGTCATCGATCCTGATCTGCTCATCCCGAATAAGGAGTTATCGCTCAACGAAGGGGCGATCATCATCTCGGAGTGGCACGGTCCCCGCGAAGAGGGAGGCTATTACTGGCAAACTTTGCAGGCAGTCGCCCATGAATATCAGATTGACCTGAACGCTCCCGTGAGCAGCCTACCACCCGAAAAACTGGAGTTGATCTTGTACGGGACCGGTGGCAGAGATGTCACCGTTCACTATAACCGCGAAGGGCGCAGGGCGACCTTCCGCACGCCTTTTGAAGGGGTGATCAACAATCTCCAGCGGCGCTATCAGGAAACCAATTCGGAGTATATTCGCGAGAAGATCGCCGAAGTGATGAGCGAGGTGATCTGCCCCCGCTGCAACGGGCAGCGCCTGCGCGAGGAAGCCCTCGCCGTGACCGTTGACGGGTACAACATTATCCAAGTCACCGAGTGGCCCGTCCAGCGTACCCTCCAATGGGTAGAACGCTTGAGCGGGCAAGAGTCGCCTCTCTCGGCGCGGCAAAAGATGATCGCCGAACGTATCCTGAAGGAAATTAAAGCCCGCTTGGGCTTTTTAGTAGATGTCGGTTTAGACTATCTCACCCTAAAGCGAACGGCTGCTTCGCTCTCAGGGGGCGAAGCGCAGCGCATCCGTTTGGCAACTCAGATTGGTTCGCGCCTGATGGGTGTACTGTACGTGTTAGACGAACCCTCAATCGGCTTACATCCGCGCGATAACGCCCGCTTGTTGCGCACCTTGGAAGGGTTACGCGATCTGGGCAATACCGTTTTGGTTGTCGAACATGACGAGGAGACCATTCGCGCGGCTGATTGGATCGTGGATTTGGGTCCAGGCGCCGGGGAGAACGGTGGTGAAATCATTGCCCAAGGCACTGTGGAGGACATTCTCAACCATCCCTCTTCCCTGACCGGGGCTTATCTGGCGCGCCGTTTGCAAGTACCCATCCCGAGCGTGCGGCGCAACGGCAATGGCAAGGTGCTACGCATTATTGGGGCGCGCGAAAACAACCTCAAGAACATCGATGTCGAAATTCCGCTAGGGCGCTTCGTGTGCATTACCGGCGTCTCCGGATCGGGAAAATCGACCTTAATGATCGAGATTCTCTACAAAGCTCTGGCGCAACATCTTTATCGCACACATACCCAGCCCGGCGCCTACGATCGGATTGAGGGATTAGAGCATATCGACAAGGTAATCAACATCGATCAATCACCGATCGGGCGCACGCCGCGCTCCAACCCCGGCACCTATACCGGTTTGTTCGACTTAATCCGCGCCCTGTTCGCCGAACTGCCGGAGAGTAAGATGCGTGGTTACAAGCCAGGGCGTTTCTCCTTCAACGTGCACGGCGGACGCTGTGAAGCCTGTCAGGGGCAGGGGCAACTGCGCATCGAAATGCAATTCCTACCTGATATTTATGTCCCTTGTGATGTTTGTCACGGGGCGCGCTTCAACCGCGAGACCTTGCAAGTGCGCTTCAAGGACTACAATATCGCCGACGTTTTGGACTTGACTGTGGATAAGGCAATGGATGTTTTTAGTGCCTTCCCGAACATGGTCCATCGTCTAAAAACCCTGCAGGATGTCGGGTTAGGCTATATCCGCATTGGTCAGCCAGCTCCGACTCTCTCCGGCGGCGAAGCGCAGCGGGTGAAATTAGCAAAGGAACTTTCTAAGCGCTCAACCGGGCGCACGCTCTATGTCCTCGATGAGCCCTCGGTCGGACTCCACGCCGCTGATGTGCATAAGCTGATTGAGGTGCTACAGCGTTTGGTGGAAGGGGGCAACACGGTGCTGATCATCGAACACAACTTGGATATCATCAAAGTCGCCGACTACATTATCGACCTCGGTCCAGAGGGTGGTGATCGCGGCGGAGAAATTGTCGCCGTGGGAACGCCGGAGGAGATTTGCGCCAATCCATCTTCCTACACCGGACAATTCCTGCGCCGTATCGTGTGTTTCTAGAGAAGGGGCACCCCCCTGCTCACTCTGTTTCACCTGACGGTCATGCTCACCCATCCAGCTTCGGAGCCGAACGCCCCGCCTCTCCTCGCACCTTACTCAAAACCGACCTCGGTGACCAACGCTAACGCCCACATCACGGGCAATCTGGGTGGCACGCTCTCCGTGCGCACTAGCCAGCAGAATTCGGCAGCGACACGGCAGCAAGGCATTTGCCAAACGTAGCTCAGCCTTTAACTGCTCTTGCTCATCCTCTCGGAAAGGTCGCGCAAAAATCAGTTTCTTATCTCTCCTATGGCTTTCTCAAAGTTCCTCAACTTTGAGAAAGCCATCATGATTTTTGTTGCTCTCACCCTATTGACGCAAGCTTTTTTCTGTGTTATAGTGCAATGTGTAAACGTTCTCATATCGGCTTCTTGCTTTCCTAAAGGAGTTGACCATGACCAAACCCAATGTTCACGCTGTCCATCGCGACTGGGAGCGACCTTTCCCAGTCATTACCCACACCGAAGGAATTTACCTCTATGACGAAAGTGGCAAGCGTTATATTGATGGCTCTGGTGGCTCTTCGGTGGTCACAGCCATCGGACACGGCGTGCACGAGATCGATCAAGCTATGTTCGACCAGGCGCAAAAGTTTTCTTTTTACCCTGCCCATGCTTTTAGCAACCAACCTTTTCTCGACTTGAGCGATTTGGTGGTCGAATTAGCTCCGGGCAATTTGCGCAATAACAGTCGGGTGTGGGTTACCTGCACCGGCACGGACGCCAATGACGATGCCATCCGCCTCGCAAGGCAGTACTGGGTTGAGAGCGGCAAACCCTCTAAGTACCTCGTCATTGGGCGTTGGCAGGGTTTTCACGGCAACAACATCTACATCGCCAGCATCTCCGGCATCACGGCTCGGCGGCGCATCTTCCAACCCATGTTTGCTGACTCCCCCCATATTGCCCCGGCCTTTTGCTATCGCTGCTTCTACGAACAAACCTATCCCGAATGTAACTTGCTCTGTGCGCGGGCATTGGAGTCCCTCATCTGCCAACTAGGGTCCGAAAACGTGGCAGCTTTTATCGCCGAACCGGTTGTCGGCGCCGCCTTGGGTTGCGTTCCTGCCCCGCCCGGCTACTTCGAGAAGATTCGCGAAATCTGCGACCGTTACGAGGTCTTATTAATCATTGACGAAGTGATGACCGGCTGGGGACGCACCGGCGCTCTCTGGGGCATCGATCATTGGAACACCAGCCCAGACATCCTCACTACCGCCAAAGGCATGACCGGCGGTTACACCACCCTAGCCGCCGTGGTCGCCCGCGAGGACATCTGGGCAGTGCTTGAAAAGAACCGCTCCCCCTTCAAGGCTGGCCATACCCTCAACGCCAATGCCGTCTCTTGCGCCGGCGCCATCGCCGTCATCCGGTACATTCTGGATCACAACCTCATCGAAAACGCCCGTCAACGAGGTGAACAAGCGCTAGCCGGGTTACAAGCCCTAATGGACCGCCATCCCATCATTGGCGACGTGCGCGGTAAGGGCTTGATGTTCGGTTTTGAGTTTGTCAAAGACCGCGAGAGCAAAGAACCCTTCCCGCCGCAAGAACGGGTCAGCTTGCGCTTTGAGCAAGCCGCCCTGAAACGTGGTTTAGTTACCTACCCCTGCAGCGGCACGGTCAACGGTGTGGCAGGCGATATGATGCTGCTTGCTCCGCCACTGATCATTACCGCCGAGCAACTTGATGAAGTGCTGAATATCCTTGATGACTCACTCGGCGAATTGGAAGAGGAACTCTTATGATCCGCCTTGCGCTTGCCATTCAAACGCCCGAAGTGCCCAAAATCGTCCCGGTTGCCTTGCTACAAGGCAGCTTTGAAGAGAAACTCCGCAAAGCGGCTGCCTTGGGTTATGACGGAGTTGAGATCATCAGCACCAACCCGCCTGAGCTGGACCAAAAAGGGATCAAAGCCCAAATCCGTTCGCTGGGATTACAAGTCTCTGCGGTTGCCAGCGGCGGGATGGCGTTTGCGGCTGGGCTCACCTTGCTGAACCCCGATCCCGAAATTGCTTCTGTAGCCTATCAACGCCTGTTATCGCTGATCGATTTTGCCCATTTTCTTGAAGCAACGGTTGTGACCATCGGCACCTTCCGTGGGCGAGCGGTGGGAGATAAAGCGAGTTCGCTGCAAAGGTTAGGCGAGCTTCTGCACGCCGCTTGCGAGGTCGCTGCTCCAAAAGGGGTGCGGCTGGCGCTCGAGCCGCTCAATCGCTTTGAGGGTGATCTGCTCCATACCGTCTCGGAGACGCTGGCGTTTATCGAGCAAGTAGACCACGCGAACCTTGGCCTGTTGATCGATACCTTCCATGTCAACATCGAAGAGGTGTCTTATACCCAACCCTATCAACAAGCCCTCGCTGCGGGGCGCTTGTTCTATGCCCACCTCGGGGACAATAACCGGCGTCCGCCCGGCCAAGGGCTGATTGACTTTAAGTCCATCCTAGCCACCCTCTGCCACGGCGGCTATCAGGGCTGGCTCTCGGCGGAATTATTGCCGCTGCCCGATCCCGATCAGGCTGCCCGCTTGACCATCGAATACATCCGCCCTCTGTTGGGAGAGGTCTCATGCGCCTAAGCTGTTTGCCGGTTTCTTTTTTTAACGAGATCATCGCAGGGCGCATGACGGTTTCCGAGTGGGCAGCCTTGGGCAAAGCGGTCGGGTTAGACGCCATTGACATCAGCATCCTTTTTCTCCCTGAGCGCACCCTCGAACAAGCCCGTCAAATCCGCCAAGCGGTTGAAAGCAACGGGATGAGCATTGCTATGATGACAAGCTATCCCGATTTCACCCATCCCGATGCCGCCCAGCGGCAAAGAGAACTGGAAGCAGCCGTTCACTCCGTCCAACTCGCCGCCGAAGTGGGGGTGCGCTTCTTAAGGGTGACCGCCGGGCAGGCGCATCCCGAAACGTCTCTGGAAGACGGTTGCCGCTGGGCAATTGAGAATTTAAATGCCCTTGTCCACCAAACTGCTCAACTTGGTGTGCAATTGGTCTATGAAAATCACGCCAAGCCGGGCGTTTGGCAATACACCGACTTCTCTCAGCCGCCAGAGATATTTCTGCACATTCTGAGTCATCTCGATCAACGCATCCGCGTCAATTTTGACACCGGCAATGCCACCGCATTCAGCCCGCAACCTCTAGCTTTACTGGAAGCTGTCCTGCCGCGCTTGGGCAGCATCCATGCTTCGGACACCGCCCAAGTTGGCGCATTGGAACACGTCCTGATCGGCAGCGGCAAGGTCGATTATGGGGCTATGTTTCGCCTTCTACAACGCGCTGGCTGGGATGGTTGGATCTGCATTGAAGAAGCATCCTTTCAAGGCGAAGCCGGTATCCGTCACGCCGTCCAATTTATCCGTAACACCTGGCAAAAAATCTTATCGGAGAAAGGCTTATGAACAACCGTAACCCACTTCCCATTGAACCCGATCTTCTGATCGAAATGTATCGACGAATGCTAACCATCCGCTTCTTTGAAGAAGCCGTTTTTGACGTCTATCGCAAAGGGTGGATGCCCGGTTTAGCCCACCTTTCAGATGGCCAAGAGGCGACCCCGGTAGGCGTCTGCATGGCGCTGCGCCCGGAGGACACCATCACCAGCACCCATCGCGGCCATGGTCACATCATCGCCAAAGGGGGGCAAGTGGAGCCAATGATGGCCGAGGTGATGGGCAAGGTCAGCGGCTATTGTAGAGGCAAAGGCGGCGAGATGCACATTGCCGATGTCTCGCTGGGCATTTTAGGCGCGAATGGGATTGTCGGCGGTGGCTTAGGGATCGCCGCTGGTAGCGCCTTTACCGCTAAGCGCGAAGGTAAGGGGCGAGTGAGCGTTGCCTTCTTTGGCGATGGGGCTGTCAATCAGGGCTTGTGGTACGAAACAGCCAACATGGCCGTCCTCTGGAAACTGCCCCTCATCTACGTCTGCGAAAACAACCAATACACCGAATTCACCCATTGGAAGAAACTGACCGCTGGCGAAGGCTTAGCAACAAGGGCGCGGGCGATGGGGATGCCCGGTGTGGAAGTGGATGGCAACGATATCGTTGCGGTCTATCAGGCTGCCCGTGAGTTGGTTGAGGCTGCCCGCTGCGGCGAAGGGCCGGCCACCTTGGTCTGCCACACCATTCGTTATGGCGGACATCATGTTGGCGACCCAGGCACCGCCTATCGTACCAAAGAGGAGATGGAAGAATGGCGTAAAAAAGACCCCATCCAAAGGTGCGAACGCTTATTGGTCGAAAACGGTATCCTCTCCCCTCAAGAGATTGAAGCAACCCGCACGGAAATCGATCAGAGAATTCAAAACGCCGTGCAGCAAGCCCGCCAAGACCCATTCCCTCCCATAGAAGAGGTGCATGAACATGTCTACGCGTGAACTCACCTTTGCTCAAGCCATCCGAGAAGCTTTAGATGAAGAACTCGCCCGCGATGAACGCGTTGTCCTTTTTGGAGAAGACGTCGGCGCGTGGGGCGGGGTCTTTCGCACCACCGAAGGGCTGTACGAAAAGTACGGGCCAGAACGCGTGATCGATACCCCTCTCAGCGAGGAAGGGTATGTCGGTCTGGCGGTTGGGATTGCCATGACGGGCATGCACCCGGTGCCGGAAATCATGTTTGGTGACTTTATCACCCTTGCCATGGATCAAATCGTCAATCAAGCGGCGAAAATGCGCTACATGACCGGCGGACAAGTGGCAGTGCCGATCACCATCCGCGCCACCATGGGTGGCGGGCGCTCTTCTGGCGCACAGCATTCACAATCTTGGCACGCTTGGTTTGCCCATGTACCCGGCTTGAAGGTTGCTGTGCCAGCCACGCCCTATGACGCCAAAGGCCTGCTGAAAAGCGCTTTGCGCGACCCAAACCCGGTCTTGTTTTTTGAAGATAAGGTAATGTACCACAAGATTAAAGGTCCCGTCCCCGAAGAGGAATACCTAATTCCATTCGGTGTGGCCGACATCAAGCGCCAAGGAGGCGACGTTACCATCGTTGCCTTATCGCGCATGGTGCACACTGCCCTCGCAGCCGCTGAAAAGCTCGCCCAGGAAGGCATCTCGGCTGAAGTGATTGACCCGCGTACCCTTACGCCGCTGGACGAGGAAACCCTCATTCAATCGGTGTGCAAAACTGGTGGAGCAGTTATCGTGGACGAAGGCTATACCCGCTTTGGCGTGACCGCCGAACTAGCCGCCGTGATTGCTAAAGGCGCCTTCGATTACCTCGATGCCCCCATCGAACGGGTTGCAGCCTTCGATGTGCCTATTCCGTTCTCGCCCCCCTTAGAATTTGCCACCATTCCGGATGAAGAGCGCATCATCCAAGCCGTGCATCGTGTCCTAGAAGGGAGGCGTCCTCAATGAGCGTCGGACAAGGCAGCAGCGAAATTGTCATGCCGCGCATGGGCTTGACCATGGAAAGCGGTGTGTTCATGAAGTGGCTCAAGCAAGAAGGCGAACTCGTGCGCAGCGGTGAACCACTCTTCGAGATCGAAACCGATAAGTCGGTTGTTGAAGTAGAAGCCTTAGAAGATGGCATCCTGATCCAAGCCCTGGCTCAACCGGGCGAGACCTACGCAGTGGGTGCCGTTTTAGGATACCTGACTCGGCAAGGGAGCAGCACAGGCACCTTCCCTTCTGAAGCTCAAACCCAAACGCCATCGTCCTCAAGCCAAGCACAATCACTTCCTCTGACTAGATCAGTTCCCGCTTCAAAGCCCAAAGCCAGCCCAGCGGCGCGCCGCCTTGCCAAGCAGTTGGGTGTTGATTTAGCCCAAGTTAGCGGCAGCGGGCCACAAGGGCGCGTGGTTGCATGGAATGTCCGCTCTGCCGCTGAAAGTTTACCTAACGAAGCTGCGCCATCGCTTGCCAGACGCGTTTCGCCACTGGCTCAACGCTTGGCAGTCGACCTGGGCGTTGACCTCTCCCAGGTGAAAGGCAGCGGTCTGGGCGGGAGCATCACCCGTCAGGATGTGGAAATCGCCCATCAACGCCAAAAGGATCAATCCCTAGAAGCGTCTCCTGCGGCAACCTTTGACGCAGAGTTCACCTACGAGCCGCTCTCCCCAGTGCAGCGGCGCATGGCGGAACGGATGGTGCAGAGCTTTAGCACTGCCCCGCACTTTTACCTCCAGAGTGAGGTAGATGCGCGCAACCTTGTCGCCTTGCGAGAATCGCTGTTACAGCCCTTGGAAAGTCGCTATGGCGTGCATCTCACCTACACCGACCTGCTTATTTACTTCAGCGCTCGCTTGCTACCCCGTCATCCACTGGTCATGGCGCAATGGAGCGATAAAGGGCTGGCAAAACCCAGCCACGTTCACATCGGCATTGCGGTGGAGGCCGAGCAGGGACTCTTTGTGCCGGTCTTACGCGATGCCGACCGACTCGGTCTAGCCGAGATCTCACGCCAACGGGCTGACCTAGCTGAGCGCGCTCGGCAGGGCAAATTGTTACCAAAGGATTACGAGCAGGGTGTCTTTACCCTAACCAACTTAGGGATGCTGCGTGTGGATGTCTTCCAAGCCATCTTGAATCCACCGCAGGCTGCGATCTTAGCCGTCGGCCGCATCGCCGAACGCCCGCTGGTCGAGAATGGGCAAGTGATCGCTGCGCCGATGTTCACCCTCAGCCTTTCGGCTGATCATCGCGTTTTAGACGGGGCAAGGGCTGCCCGCTTTCTCAGCGAATTTGTGGAGTGGCTGGAAAATCCCGCTCTAAGCCTGGCTTGATGAGACGGACGGGCATCAAAGACCCTTTCTAGCATTCTCGATTTGATTTTTTACCCGCTCGATCCAGAGGAATTACCATGGCAAAAAAGGTCCTTTTCATCCATACCGTTTCTTCTCTTGTGGGGCTATTCAATGAGCTATGCAAGGAGTTCCTGCCCGATGTAGAACCTCTGCATGTGGCGGACGAAATGCTGCTCAAACTGGTGCTTGCTCAAGGCGGGTTGTCGCCGTTCATCTTCCAACGCGTTGCCGAGCATGTCATCGCCGCCGAACGGGCTGGCGCAAGTGCGGTGCAATGCACTTGTTCTTCAATCTCTCCCTGTGTGGATGCCGCCCAACCGCTGGTGGGCATCCCGGTCTTGAAGATCGATCAGCCGATGGTGGACGAAGCGCTTCGCTTAGGGAAGCGCATCGGCGTAGCAGCCACAGCCCCAACTACCCTGAAGCCCACGACGGACTTAGTGCGTCAACGAGCGCGATTCCATCAAGTGGAAGTGGAGGTAGAAGCGCGGCTCTGTGAGAGCGCCTATCAAGCCTTATTCAGCGGCGATCCCCAAACCCATGATGAGATCGTCCGTCAGAACTTGCGCGACCTCATGGAACGCAATGAGGTCATCCTTCTCGCTCAGGCTTCGATGGCAAGGGTCGCAGAGACCCTCTCGCCAGAGGAGAGACAAGTGCCGATTCTTGCCAGTCCGCGCTTGGCAATGGCACATCTTAAGAGCATTTTAGCCAATCAGCCTTAAGCTGCAGAGGTCATGCTCTATAGAAGTTCAATAGCAGAACGCATAATCGACAAGAGCACATAATCCTTATAGAAGCCATGCCCCGTCACCCGCTTGACTACGCAGCTTACTTCATTGACTTAGACGGAACGGTCTATCTGGGCAAACATTTGCTGCCCAGCGTCAAGGAGACCCTTCAGAGCCTGAGAGCGCAGGGAAAACGTCTCCTCTTTCTGACCAACGATGCCTCGCAACGCCGCGAACGCATTGCTGCCAGATTACTCGCTATGGGTATCTCCGTTAAGGCGGATGAAATCCTCAACCCATCCTTGATTGCTGTTCGTTACCTAAGGCAGCATTATCCTGAAGCACCACTCTTTGTCATCGGTGAAGGTGATCTGCCCGGCGAATTGAGGGAGGCCGGTTTAGCCCTTTGCAACGATCCCGCTCAGATTCGAGTCGTGCTGGTCAGCACCGATCATCGTTTTAACTATCGGAAACTCAAACTTGCCTTCGATGCCATCCGGCGCGGGGCTGCCTTTCTGGCAACCAACGCCGACCGCACTTACCCGGCTCACAATGGCGAAGAAATGCCTGACGCCGGAGCAATTATCGCTGCCCTCGAAGCCTGCACAGGCCACCCTCTGGATCGGTTATTGGGAAAACCAGCCACCTTAATGGCCGAGATTGCGTTGGAAACGGTAGATTTGCCGCCGCACGAATGCTTGCTCATCGGTGATAACCCCGAAACCGACATTCGCATGGGCAATCAAGCTGGCATTCCGACCGCTTTGGTGCGCAGCGGGGTTGCGGCCAATCACCAGAATTTTGAAACGATTGAAAAGCCGGCTTACATTTTTGAGCGAATAGGAGATTTGGTAAACGCGTAAAGGGGGTTCCATTCTGCCGAGGACGTTCGTAGTAGCTTTGACGGCGCTTGGGCCAGCCCTCACCCCCGGCCCCTCTCCCAGCGGGAGAGGGGGGCGTTTTCTCTAAACTTGAGTTATCGAACGAGAATTTGTGATTTGCACAGACCAACCGCTTGGTTCGATCTGTGCTTTCTTTCAATTATATGACAAAAAACATCTAAAATCATGACAAATAGCCTATACTAATAAAAAATATTAGTATATACTAATTATCGTCGATCGGTTGCGATATTTCCTTACCCAAACCATGGCATTTGGAGGACCTCATGAGAAATCTGTCTCAATTCCTATACCGTCTCCTGCCGATCTTGCTTATCTCGGCAGGCGGCCTTACCGCTTGCGCCCCGATTTCACCCCTTCCTGCTGCTGAAAGCCAAACGCCAACCTCCCTACCCAGCCAACCAGAAGCTCTGGCAAATGAAGACCCTATCGCTGAATCCCCGACCTCAGCGGAAGTGAACGGCAAATTGGTTATCTACTCTGGGCGTTCCGAAGCCCTCATCCAGCCCGTATTAGATGCCTTCCGGTCCAAATACCCCAAAGTTGAAATCCTGATCAAGGCTGGCAGCAATAGCGCCCTGGCGAACGCGCTCATCGAGGAACAATCCAACCCGCAAGCCGATATTTTCATTACCACTGAGATGTTCACTGCACAATCGCTGGCTCAAAAAGGCATCTTTCAGTCGTACTTTCCAAAAGGGGCAGAAAGCCTGTCCGCCGAATTCATTGGTCCGAACCAAACCTGGATCGGACTCACCCGCCGGGCACGTGTCATCATGTACAATGCAGACCTTGTTGCGCCAGAAGAGCTCCCCGCTTCCATCTTTGACCTGACCAACCCCAAGTGGAAGGGACAGGTTGCTGCCGCTGGTTCAACCAATGGGGGAATGCAGGCTCACATTGCTGCCATGCGTAAACTACTGGGCGAGGAAGCTACCGCCAACTGGTTGAAAGGCTTGCTTGCCAACAACGTGACCTTCTTTGGCGGACATACCGACGTACGCAAAGCAGTTGGCGCAGGTGAGTTCAAACTCGGGCTGGTCAACCATTACTACTATCACTTGCAAAAGGCCGAGGGTAGTAATGTCGGCATCATCTATCCCGATCAGGACGAAGGACAGATTGGATTGCTCACCAACATCACCGCCGCTGCCATCGTTCGGGGTGCACAGAACTTGCCCGCTGCGCAAGCCCTGCTCGATTTCCTAGTCTCGCCCGAAGGACAAAAACTGTTCGCCGAAGGCAACTATGAGTACCCGCTGCTGCCTGGCGTCCCTCTTCGTGAAGGTGTTACCCCGCTTGAAAATTTCCGCCTGGCGGCAATTGACATCCCTTCCATTGCGCTCGACCTGGAGGCGACATTCAAGTTGATGGAAGTAGTAGGACTGCCGTAGGGAACAGCTTAGGAAAAACTGTTGCAAGGGATGGGGCAAGTTAGAGTCTTGCCGCATATTTTCTAGTTTGATGCTTCGCGCCATAAAATCCTTACCTTTCCCCTCCAAACCCCTCCCCTTCAGCTCGCAACTCGCATTGGTTGCGGGACTGGTGGCACTCTTTGTGGCTTTGCCACTAGCGTATATCTTCCTCCGTGCCCTTAGCGCAAACCCCGAAGACTGGCTGCGCTTGCTCCAAACCCGCCTTTGGCGGCTAATGGGCAACACCTTAGCACTGGCTGGGGCGGTCACTTCTGGGACGTTGATCATTGGCGTCAGTATGGCGTGGCTCACGGAGCGCACCGACCTCCCTGGTCGTAGAGCCTGGCGTTGGATGCTGGCTCTGCCACTCGCCATCCCGCCTTATATTGGGGCGATCCTACATCTGGCACTGCTGCGTCCGCGCGGCGGGGTCATCCCCAAATTTCTGGAAGGGTTGTTTGGTTTTCCCGTTCCCACCCCCAGCCCGCTCGGTTTCTGGGGTGCGGCTTTCATTCTGACGATCTTCATGTTCCCGTATGTTTACCTGTTGAGCGGCGCAGCCTTTCGCTCCCAGCACGCCATGCTGGAAGAGGCTGCCCGCAGCCTTGGGCGCACTGCATGGCAAACCTTCTGGCAAGTGACTCTGCCTGCCCTGCGCCCCGGCCTGCTGGCGGGAGCGTTACTGGTGACGCTGGATGTATTGGCAGAATACGGCACGGTCGCTCTTCTGCGCTATGAGACTTTTTCATCCGCCATTTTCGCCCAACTCTACGGACGTTATGACCGATCGGCGGCTTCCATCTTGAGCGGGGTGCTAGTCAGCCTCGCCTTGCTGGTCTTGTGGTCTGAAATCAAACTTCAGGGGCAAGCGCGTTTCACCCAAATAGAGGGGAACTGGCGTCCTGTACCCCTCATCTTGCTCGGCAGGTGGAAACTCCCTGCCTTGGTGACAGTCCTATTGGTCATCGCCATTAGCCTGTTGATTCCTCTGCTTGTGCTCCTCGCCTGGACCATTCAGGCTGTCCTCGATCCCCAAACGCTGAGCCAGATCTTTCGCGCCGGTCCGCAGGGGCTTGCGCAGTCCGCCTGGAACAGTTTATGGACTTCGGCTCTGGCTGCCCTGTTTGCCGTCACACTCTCGCTGCCGGTCGCCCGTCTCTCGGTGCGATACCCCAGCCCTTACACTCACTTCCTCGCTCGGTTGTGCCAGGTGGGATACGCCATACCGGGCGTGGTCATTGCCCTTAGCCTAATCCTGATCATCAACCGCCTCGTTCCAATCTTATCTGCCACCCCCCACCTAGTCGTCATTGCTTACGTCTTACGAAACATGCCCCAAGCCGTGCGAGCCAGTGAATCGGCCATCGGGCGACTCTCCGCCTCGCTAGAGGAAGCTTCGCGCACATTGGGGCGCACCCCGCTCCAGACCCTCTTCGAGATTACACTGCCACTCATCCTGCCCGGACTGCTGGCAGGTGGAGCGCTGGTCTTCCTCACCTCGCTCAAAGAATTGCCCGCCACGCTTCTGCTGCGCCCCGCGGGGTTCGACACGCTGGCTGTGCGGGTTTGGGTTTGGGCTAGCGACGGTTATTACATTCAGGCTGCCCCTGCTGCGCTTATACTGTTGCTGGTTTCGGCTATACCACTTTCGTTCCTCTTGCACAGGACGGCAATGTTTCAATGAAAACCCTCGAAGTCCAAAACCTCACCAAACGGTTCTCTTCAACCACCCAGCCAGCAGTCAATCAAATCTCTTTTGCGTTGGAGGAGGGAGAAATTCTGGCGCTGGTCGGTCCCAGCGGCTGCGGGAAAACCACCACCCTGCGGCTGATTGCCGGTCTCGAACGCCCCGATTGTGGCTCTATCCTCATCAATGGAAGACTGGTTGCGTCAGAGTCGCGCTTCATCCCACCCGAAAAGCGCGGCATCGGATTGGTCTTTCAGGACCACGCCCTGTTTCCGCACCTGACCGTCTTCGGCAATGTTGCTTTTGGTCTGCGCAGTCGTCGAAACGAGTCGAGGCACAAGAGCGCACCCAACGCAGTTAAGGCTGCTGTCCTCGATATGCTGCGTCTGGTAGGCATAGATTTCCTTGCCAGTCGCTACCCGCACGCTCTCTCTGGCGGCGAACGTCAGCGGGTTGCTTTGGCGCGCGCTCTGGCCCCGCGCCCTAGTTTGGTGCTGCTGGACGAACCCTTTAGTAGCCTTGACGCCGATATGCGCCTGACAATGCGCGAAGAGGTGCGCAAGATTCTTAAGTCCATGCAGGCCACTGTCGTTTTCGTTACCCATGATCAGGAAGAGGCCCTGTTCATGGGCGACCGGTTAGCGGTCTTCCAGCGCGGACAAATTGAACAAATCGGCACGCCGGACGAGGTTTTTCACACCCCGGCCACCCGTTTCGTGGCAAAATTCATGGGTGATAGCGACTTTCTGAGGGGAAAAATTTCCTCCAACGGCATCCAAACTGAGATTGGCCTACTGCTCCAGCCAGTTTCCTTGCCTAACTCTACCCTTGTGGAAATAGCCGTCCGCGCTGATGATATTGACTTTGAACCCGATGAATCCGGCAACGCTGTCATCGCCGCACGCTTCTTTCGGGGTGCACTTAACCTCTATCGCCTGCAGCTTGATTCGGGGCAAATCCTGCACGCCCTCAAGATGCATACCTACCTCGTACCGGTCGGTACGAGGGTGAGGGCTCGCATCAGTGCTGGCCATCCGTTGGCAGTATTCGAAAAGAGCGCGTGATAAGATACTCAAGGAGCGGGCTGACAAGCCGGGCAGAAATGCGTTCCCCGTTGACCAACCGTGATGCGTTGGATGGGCATTCCACAATTCGGGCAAGGTAAGCCGCTGCGCTTATAGACCCGAAAGTAATTCTGGAAATCGCCGCCGCGATAGACCCAATCAATGCTGGCGCCATTGCGGCGAATGCCTTCTTCCAGCACGGCGCGGATACACCCCAACAGCCGCTCCGCCTGATCAGGGCGGATCTGGTCCGAGCGCGTTAGCGGGTGTAGACCAGCGCAATGCAATGCCTCATCCGTATAGATGTTACCCAAACCGGCGATAAAGCGTTGATCGAGCAACAAGGGTTTGAGTTGGCGCCGAACACGCGACAACCGCTGAAAAAACACCTCCGCGGTCAATTGAGGATCAAACGGTTCAGGCCCTAGTTCTCCCAATACTTCATCGGCGTCCTCTAACAGCCAAACCCGCCCAAATTTGCGCGGATCGTGAAAGGTTAAGCGATAGTTGCTTGCTAACTCAAAACAAACGCGACTATGAGGGGCAACCGCTTGAGCCATGGACTCAACCCAGAGATCGCCGCTCATGCGCAAATGAAAAAGAAGAGTCAACCCATCAAGGTCAAAAACCAAAAACTTGCCGCGTCGGCCGATTCTCCTGATGGTCTGCCCTTTTAGCTCCTCGATAAAACTTTCCGACAGAGGCTTGGCTACACTGCGCTGCCAGTAAACTTGAACAGAGAGAATGCGCGCTCCAACCAAAGATGGGTGTAGGTCACTCCCCATCCGCAAGCGATTGGCGATCGATTCGACTTCGGGCAGTTCGGGCATGAATTATTCGTCGAACATCTCCCCGACACTGCGACCTTGGTTGGCGCGCCGGATCACTTCGCCGAGCAGGGGAGCCACAGACAGGACGGTGATCTTGTCCTTGAGCAGTTGGTATTTATGTTCGGTTAGAGGGATTGTATCCGTAGTGATGAACTCTTTGATGGGCAAAGCGGCCAGATGTTCGGCAGCATCTTTGGATAAAATCGGGTGAACACAGACCAAGTAAATATCCCGCGCCCCCATCGACTTGACCAAATGCACCGCTGAAGTTACCGAGCTACCGGTATCGATCTCATCGTCCACAATAATCGCATCGCGGTCCTTGACATCACCGATGAGGGTTAGGGCTTCAGGGACATCTTCTTTTCCGGTTCTTCTTTTCTCGATAAAGGCGATCGGGACGTGCAAGTTGGCAGCGAAATTGCGCCCTTTCTTGGCAAACCCCAAATCTGCCGCCACCACCACCGGATCTTGCATGTGCTGTTGTTTGCGTTGGACATAGGCAGTCAGAATATGAAAAGCAGACAGGACATCACCCGGAATAGAGAAGAAGCCTTGAATTTGTCCCGCATGGAGATCGAGGGTAATATATCGATCCGCGCCGGCAATTTCGATCATGTCACAGACTAAGCGAGCTGTGATCGGCACTCGTGGCTTATCTTTTTTATCCGAACGGGAATAACACAGGTAAGGGATGACAGCCGTAACCCGTCCAGCCGAATCGAGGCGCATGGTCTGCAGCATAATCAAAAGTTCCATCAGGTTTTGATGAACCGGCATGGAAGTGGTCTGGATCACATACACGTCCTGACCGCGCACGCTCTTATGCAATTTCACCCACAAATTATCATTGGGAAAGTGGACCACATCCCGCCCACTCAAGGGGATGCCCAGATAATTGGATATATCTGCCGCCAGGGCTGGACAAGCCGTGCCGGCAAACAGCTTAATCTCCCCGTATAAATTAATCTCTCGGTGGCCGCGTAGATTTGTCATCGTTTTACTCCATCCAGTAGAATCTCTAACGCCTGACGAGGGGAAAGTTGCCGTGAGACCAAATCATCCACGACCCCCTGATAGGTCTCCGGGGAGATCGTTTCTTGCAGACGTTTCATCAAAGCTGCTTGTAGCAAGTTCTCCAATTCAGCACAGAGGCGGCGGCGTTCTCGTCGTTCCCACTCGCCGCTGGTTTCTAGGAAATGGCGATGGTGCCAGATCGCATCAACGACCTCCTGAATCCCTCTTCCCTCGGTAGCAACGGTGCGCAAGATCGGCGGGCGCCACTCCAAAAGGGGTGGCGATTCATCCGTTGCTGGGTTTGATTTACGGGTTGCCAGTTCCAACATCATGCGCAGGGCGCGTTCAGCGTTATCTGCGAGCGGTCGGTCGGCTTTGTTCAAGACGATGATGTCGGCAATTTCGAGGATGCCGGCTTTAATCGCTTGGATGTCATCTCCCAAGCCTGGCGCTTCGACGACGATCACCGTATGGGCAAGACGGGCTATCTCCACCTCAGCTTGCCCGGCCCCGACCGTTTCGACAAAGATCATCTCAAAACCGGCTGCATCAAACACTTGAACCAGATTGGCGGTGCTAGCTGCCACCCCGCCCAGCGCGCCGCGCGAGGCGGTGGAGCGGATGAAGACATCGGCATCGCCTGCCACATCGCGCATGCGCACGCGATCGCCCAAAATGGCGCCTCCACTGAAGGGGCTGGAAGGGTCTACGGCTATCACAGCCACACGCCGGGGCTGTTGTCCCTCAGGGGGATGGCGAAAGGCAGTAATCAATTGGTTAACCAAAGAGGACTTTCCCGTGCCCGGCGCGCCGGTCACGCCCACAATGTGCGCTTTGCCGGTATGGGGGAAAAGCCGATTTAAGTCCTCCAAGCCCTGCGATGTTTCATTTTCGACTTGGGTCAAAAGGCGAGCTAACGCTAAGCGGTTACCTTGTAAAACCGATTCGGCTAACGACATTGAACCTCACAGTTGCGGTCTGCAGCTCAAGGGTGGGCTGGCTGATAGGGCTCACCAACGGCGGCGTGGATATCTTTGATGATCTGTTCGGTCAAGGTGCCCGGACCATAGACGCCCACAACACCCATTTCCAGCAAGCGAGGGATGTCTTCATCGGGGATAATCCCACCTACAAAGACCTTGACATTCGCCTGCCCTTGGGCACGCAGCAGATCGAGGACGCGTGGCACCAATGCCATATGGGCACCCGATAAGATCGAGAGCCCGATCACATCCACATCCTCTTGCAGAGCTGCCTCGGCGATCATTTCCGGGGTTTGGCGTAAGCCGGTGTAGATCACCTCCATGCCCGCATCGCGCAAAGCCCGCGCCACAACCTTTGCCCCCCGGTCATGTCCATCTAAGCCCGGTTTCGCAATCAGTACTCGAATTTTTCGTTCGCTCATATCCTACCCGAAATTTAGAAGATAACCTGATTATACCGCGAACAAAACAAGAGACCGCCATTTCTGACGGCCTCCTGCAGCGCTGCGGTCATCTACCCTGCAATGAGGAGGGATGCCGCAGCGCTTCGTAAGGTACTACTATCTGACATGGACATCACCTCCTCTTCGGTGGGATAGCGAAGAAGGGGTTGCCATTTCTTTGAGAAGTGGCTGATCAGAGTATCACACAAAACAACCTGAATGTCAATAGAGAGCGTTTTGCTCTAATTTGACATTAACCATTGGTCAAGCGGTTCGGTGGAAAGCACGCGGTGCATCCCTGCCTCGGCATAGCGAGCAAAGGCGGCATCGGCCATTTCGGTATAATCCACCACGTTCGGCACCACCACCGGCGACATGCAATCTTCAAGTAGATAAATCTTGCGTGCTAAACTTGGGTCAATCCGTTGGATCTCCTCCAACCAGTCTCCCACCGTCCAATTGACGCAATGACTCTTTGCCTGCCCGGCAACCAGAATGGCATCATAATCCTGTAAAAGCTGTAAGAAATAAGGGTGCGGTTCCGCCAGCGGCTTGCCCCAGAAGTCTTCCATCACTTCGGGGCGAATGGCGGAATAATTTTCGGTCAAAGGCGCATCGCCCTTGATCTCAAAATGGGCTTGACTGCTGCGGGCAATCGTGTGAAAGAAGATCGCCTCCTCAAAAGCCGAGACCAGCGCATGTCCAATTCCTCCTAACATGGCGTGATAGGGCCAGATCGTCAGGTCATACTTGCCTTTCTTTGCCAGCTCTTCCACATAATGGAGCAGTTGCTGCTGCCCGTAGGCTTCGTCTATGCCCAAACTAAAGGCAGCTTGGGGGTTAAAGCGCCATTTGCCGCTTTGGATATCTTCTAAGGTGACCAAGGTGACGGGATCAGGATGTTCGCCTTGTTCGTTGATCAGCATCACCGGGTGGAAAATTTGAAAAGCGCGATGCGTGTCGAGGGTGACTACCACGCGCGTAATGCGGTGCAGATTGTAATAGAGGAACTCGCACAAGCGGCGGTTATCTTCTACCGCGCCTATCCCAGAACGTCCTCCTACGAACAATTCAAAATCCGGGATACAGAAGGTGTTTTGAACATCGATTGCCACAAGGGCAATCTTAAAAGTGTCGCACTGAGCGGCAGGAATGTGATAGCGCTCTGCCCATTGGCGCGCCTCTGCGGCGCGTTGCTGATAGGGCACGCGCCAGACTTCGCCAACCTTCTGCGGGTCATAAAAGGGGGGTAGCGGTAAGGTTTCCTTTGGAGAAGATGATTCGGGGTTCATGGGACACTCCTTTCTCTAAGAGGGTGTGCAAAACGATGCGCATCCGTTTTCCAACCGACCTTCACCTTTGCCTACGCCGCGTTGTTTTTACAGGTTCCCGTTCGATGGCTGTGTAAGATGGCACAGATAAGGGATAAATGTGACACAAGCGACGGTCTTCAATGCGGGTGAGCAGACGGGGCTCCAGTTCCTCGCGCAACTTACCCAACGTGATCACGGTGGGCAACTCAGCCAGATAGCGAAAATGGAGGATCTGATAGAGCTTTTCGTTGCTCCACGCTGAGCCGCTATGACCGCCTAAGTCATCGAGGATGAGCAAGGGGGCGCGGCGCACATCTTCAAAGCGCTCATCCAAGGTCTCCGGGCTGGTTGGACTAAAGGTGGCGCGCAAGGCATTCAGCAATTCTCCTACGTCCACAAAACGGGAGGGTTGCCCAATTTGGCGCCGATAATTGTGAATGGCGGCTGCAAGATGCGTCTTGCCACTGCCCGAAGGGCCGTTGAAGACAATCCAACCGTTGGGGTTTTCGGCAAATTGGCGCGCAGCCCGAAAAGCGGCTTCCAAGCCGCGCACAAACTCCGGCGGCAAGCCCTCGTTTTTGCGCAGATCAAAATTTTCAAACGTACAGCGTTGCAGTTTGGGAAACATGGCAAATTCGTGCATGCCCAATTCATCCATCGGACGACGGTAGTCCGGGGCAAGGATCACCACTTTGGTAACCAAGTCAGGGTCTTCCAAGCGCGAGCGAATGCGTCCTTCGATTTGATCCAAGCGCAGGTTGGTCGTGATCACGGTTGCCAGTCGGTTAATATAGCGATAGTTGATAATTTGGAACAACTTCTCTTGCGCCCAGGGTGTGGCGTTCTGCGTGCCGAAATCGTCCAGTATCAATAGACGAATGGTGCGAATCTCGTTGAAATGCTCTTCAAAACTGCCCTCAGCATCGGACATGGTCGAGCGTAAGCTGTCCAAAAGATCGGGAACGGTGAGAAACAAAGTCGGCACATGCAGTTGAACCACAGCGTTAGCGATCGCAGCAGCTAGGTGAGTCTTTCCGCACCCATATCCGCCTTGCAAAAACAACCATCCTTGTAGGTTTGCAGCAAAATTGCGCGCCTGCCGGTAGGCTAATTCAATCGAGTTGGCTTCCTGAGGGTATAACCCTGCCCGCCCGCGCGGATGGAAGTTCTCAAAGGTGAGGTGACCGAGCTGTTCCAGATGGCTATGAGCGTATAAGCGCTGATAAACCTGCTGGCGGCTTTGAGAAGCGCGGCATTCACAAATTTCTATCCGCCCGAATTTGGGGTGACCCACAGGGACATCCCAGCGAATATACCCCAAGCCATGACAGATAGGGCAGTTGGCATCGCCACCCTCCATCCCATTCTCAGATTCGCCACCGCTTTCAGCGGGATTTACGGGCTGGCTTTTGCCACTGTTCGGTGTATTTGCGGAGAGCTTCTTGAGAATCTGCTCCAGTCTTTCGCTCACCTTTACCTTCTTCCTTCCAACGCTTTAGAATAGCCTCCACATAGCGCCAGTTGCGCACATTCCTCTCCACGGCGATCTGAATCGCCTCTTCGATCCATTCGGGCGGATAGGTATCCTCGGCTTCCCGCAAGGTCTCTGCGATCAGCGGGGTGAGCGGGGCAATGTGTTGTTCGTACAGACGGTAGATATTGGGAGGCTGTGTGTCGATCTGAATGGGATCATCGGCGCTTTCCGTAAAGCGCCATTTGCCTTGTTGCAAAGCCTGAAGCGCAGCTCGCCCAAGCGGCGTGTTGAGAAAAAAAAGTTCGATTTCCTGCCCATTCTTTTGCACTGCGCCGCGCAACAGAACACCGCGATCAACCGCCTGTGACAACGCTAACGACAGAGCCTGTTGAGGGCTAGTGTCACCACAAACCATCCCTTTCATGAACGAAGAGTCGCGCTGGAAATCTGCCCGACGCATATAGCGCACCACACCACCCCGCCGATGAAAGAACCAGATAGCGTAGAGGATCACTTTTAGTTCATTAATATCTTCAATAGTTGTCAGAATTTCACTGAAGAATTCACTTGGTATGGGGATCGAGCTACGCTGATCGCCCGAGAAACCGGAGAAGGCTTTGATAGCTTGCATAATTGCCTTCTTAGATATGGGTTAGTTCGATAACCCGCGTGGCTGCGTTCTCAAATTTGGCGATTTTATCCCGAAAGACCAATTCCAAGCTGCCAACCGGCCCGTTACGATGTTTGGCAACGCGCAACTCGATGATGCTTTGTTTGAGGGGATCGTTTTTATATTCCGCCGGGCGATGCAAAAAGATCACCACGTCTGCGTCCTGCTCCAGACTGCCGCTTTCACGCAAGTCGGAAAGCTGTGGTTCTTTGTCGGCGCGTTGTTCGACAGCGCGGGAGAGTTGAGCAGCCACTACAACCGGCACATTTAGCTCGCGAGCTAAGATTTTCATGTTCCGCGAGAGATAGGAGACCTCTTGAACGCGGTTTTCATGGCGCATCCCGCTGCTCATCAACTGCAAGTAATCGACCAGCACCAAGTCCAAACCAAATTCGAGGTGTAAGCGACGGCATTTGGTGCGCATTTGAAGCGGGGTGAGGGCTGGCGTATCATCTAAAAAAATCTGCACATTGCGCAACGATTCGATGGCTTGGGTCAAAATCTGCCATTCATCGGCATCCAACTGGGCAGTGCGCAGTTTTTGGGAGTCGATACCCGTCTCTTGAGAGAGCAAACGTTGCACCAATTGCTCGTTCGACATTTCCATCGAGAAGATGGCAACGTGCTTGCGCTTAACCTGCGCTACATATTTTGCCACCGAAAGCAGAAAAGCGGTCTTTCCCATGCCCGGCCGACCAGCAACGATGATAAAGTCCGAAGGCTGTAATCCTACTAACAATCGATCGAGATCGATGAAACCGGTCGGGATGCCGGCCATCTCTTCGCCGCGCAGGACAATTTCCTCAAGGTGGTCATAATATTCTCCCAGCACGGCGCGGATGGTCTTCAGATCTCGCTCCAAGCGCCGCTCGCTCACGCCAAAAATGGCCTTTTCGGCTTCATCCATGATGTCTTCAACAGTTGTGTCCTCTTTGATGGCTAGTTTGGCGATCTGATTGGCGGCGCTCATCATCTGACGGCGAATCGAAGCAGCTTCAACGATGCGCCCATAGGTCTGAGCATGTAAAGAAGTGGGAACGTTGGTACTCAAATAAGAAATATACGCTGCACCGCCGGCTTCTTCCAACTGTCCACGCCGCGCCAGTTCTTCGGTGACTGTCAGAGAGTCGATGGGCGTGCGGGTTTCGTAGAGGTGAGTGAAGCACTCCCAAATCCAGCGATGGCGCACCAGATAGAAATCCTCCGGGCGTAAAAAGCTAGCGACCTCAAAGTAGGCTTCGGGATTGATTAACACCGAGCCCAAGACCGCTTCTTCCGCTTCACGGTTATAGGGGACAAGCACAGGGCTGGGGGTGGAAGGCTCCTCAGGTGGGTAAAACGGTTCCATTTTTTGATTTATGGTACTACTCAGCCGAAGGTTCAAAGGCAAGGACCGAAAGATTCGTTCGCATTGATCCTTTTCCACAGATACCGGAGCGGAGATAACACAGATGGTTCGAATTTTCCCACGCCATCTGCGTCATCGGTGGATCGTTAATCTTTTTCTTCGTCATTATCTTCTTCTGGACCCTCTAAATCGAGCTTTTCCAGAAAGTCCTCAAAAACGGACAGCCGTTCATCCGTGAGTTCCTCCTCTTGGGGCGATTTTGCTTGCTGAGAGGAGACAGACGGCAGACTTTCGTGGGTTTCGCCTTGCAGGTCTTTTTCCGGTACAACCCCGGCGATATCCATGACCGATTTGGCGACATAAATCGGAACACGGGCACGCACGGCTAAATTCAGCGCATCGGACGGGCGCGCATCAATGCTGACCGATTGACCGTTAATTTCCGCAATGATGTTGCCATAAAACGTATCATCCCGCAAAGCAGCTACTTCCACGCGTAAAATGCGCGCATTGAAGACATGGAAGATATTTTTCAATAAATCGTGGGTGAGCGGACGGGCAACTTCCACTTCTTGCAAGGCAATGGTAATCGCCTCGGCTTCATAGACACCGATCCAGATCGGAAGATACCGCTCGGCGTTGATCTCGCGCAGGATCACGATCCGTTGTTGAGACATCAAGCTGACGCGGATACTATCGATCACAACTTCGATCATTTCTTCGGCCATAAGATTTTCCTACGGATGAACTGGTCTTAATTCACTAGTAGCGATTCTAACACGGGCTGGCGTGTTATGCAACGTATAATCAGGTTTGTGTGCACTCAAAAGGTGTTGGCAACATTGCTTTGTAGGACAACTCGATGAGTTGTCCTACAACTTTTGCGTGGACACTCAGGTTTTTCGGTTTTGGGTTTAGAGTTGCCGGTTTCGGTACGCTGCGCTACTCAACCCGCAGGGGGGGCGTGGGTCGAGGTGGACGCTAGCCCGTATCGAGTGTTGGTCGAGTAGGGCGTCAGCCCGTATCGAGTGTTGGTCGAGTAGGGCGTCAGCCCGTATCGAGACCCCCCATTCGTTGTGGGTTTCGATACGCTCGCAGCGCTCGCTACTCAACCCGCGGGGGGTGCGTGGGTCGAGGTGGACGCTAGCCCGTATCGAGTGTTGGTCGAGTAGGGCGTCAGCCCGTATCGAGACCCCCCATTCGCTGTGGGTTTCGGTACGCTCGCAGCGCTCGCTACTCAACCCGCGGGTTTTCCCTCCTCCCCGCCCCTTCTCCCTCAGGGCGAAGGGAGAATCTCCCCTCTCCCGCTGGGAGAGGGGCCGAGGGTGAGGGTGCTCCCCTCTCCCGCTCTGGGAGAGGGTCTAGGGGTGAGGGAAGAATTTTTCTGCGCGCTCTTTATCGGCTGCGGCTCTAATCCAAGCTGCCTGTAGCAATGGCTCTTTTCACCTCGCCGATGGCTTTGGTAATCTGAATCTCGCGCGGGCAAGCAAGCGTGCAATTAAAAATGGTATGGCAACGATAAACGCCAAATTGATCACTGAGGATGCGTAAGCGCTCCGCTGCAGCCCGATCGCGGCTATCAAAAATGAAGCGGTGGGCGTTGACGATGGCTGCCGGGCCGACATACCGCCCGTTTGCCCAGAAGGAAGGACACGAGGTGGTACAGGCAGCACATAGGATACACTTGGTGGTATCGTCAAAGCGTTCGCGCTCTTCGGGGGTTTGCAGACGCTCCTTTAATGGCGGCGGTTCATCGTTGACCAGATAGGGCATGACCGATTCGTAATGCTCAAAGAACGGATCCATATCCACGATCAGGTCTTTGACCAAAGGTAGTCCCAAGAGCGGTTCGACCGTAATCGTCCCTTTGCCCAAATCCTTGACCAAGGTCTTACAGGCTAAGCGGTTCATGCCGTTGATGCGCATCGCATCCGAGCCGCAGATGCCGTGCGCGCAAGAGCGGCGGAAAGCTAGGCTACCATCTTGATAGCCTTTGATCTTT